>JAGHCP010000162.1 GCA_021160415.1 Desulfurococcales archaeon | reverse complement strand
GTATGTGTGGCACGGCTCCTCCATCAACGACAACTAAGGGGAGGGATCCGGGACCCAATTTCTTTATGAGAAGTAGTGTGGGGATTAAATCGGACATATATTTATCTGTGATGAATGACGGTAACCCCTCAATAACTAAGATGTAGGTGTCACCTTCCTCAAGCATGTAACCTGACCTTGCTTCATTCAGCGAATCCGCTATTGAGGGATAGCTTTCACTTATCTTCGACTTCACCTTGTTAATCACTTTCTTCTTTAGGGGGTAGTATCTCATCGTTTAACCCGTTTCAGTAGTTTAACATCCTCATTAATGCTTTAGGTGTTGAGCGCATAGCTTATAAAACACTACATCCCCTATCTTTAGGGAGCAATCGTGAGTGACGCAGCTCAACGGCTACTCAGTGAGAACGTGGGCCAAGTGGTACTGGTTAAGTTGAGGGGAGGTAAGCTCCTCCGTGGCGTTCTCAGAAGCTTTGACCAGCACCTCAACATAGTTTTGGATAATGCAGAGGAAGTGGGTGATTCCGGGAACACCCCGTTAGGTAAGGTAATAATTAGGGGAGAGAACGTAATTCTGGTTTCCCCTGCATGAAAGGGGTGAGTGAATTTGAAGGGAACGGCGTCAATGGGGAAAAGAAGTAAGGGTAAAACGCACATCAGATGCAGGAGATGTGGTAGGCACTCCTTCAACGTGGCTAAGGGTTATTGTGTGGCGTGTGGCTTCGGAAGGTCTAAGAGAATAAGGAGATACTCGTGGGCAGCTAAGAAGGTGAATAGGGTTAGGGTGAAGTGACTTAACCCTTTCTTCACTGTTAGGTGGGGTGATGTGGGTCTAAGGAAAATCGTGCTTGACGTATTGAAACCCCTCAAAGGTCACTCCATACCTGAATTCGCGGAAACCCTCATCTCTGTTGAAGGTGTTAGGAGGGTTAGCGTCATCGTTAATGAAATAGATGTTGAGACGGTTACACTAACGGTGACTGTTGAGGGGCCTGATATAGACTACGGTGATTTGAAGGAAACCGTGGAGCGTTTAGGTGCAGTAATTCATAGTGTTGACCAAGTAGTTGTTGAGTCTGAGGAGGAAGAAGAGTAAGGAATGATACTCCTCGAAATAGTTCTGGCTTTGTTCCTTTCCCGTATTCTAGCACTTCTTCTTGATAGGGTGTATGTTCCAGGCATAACCTCCTACATCCTGACAGGGATTATCCTAGGCCCTTCTCTTCTGGGCCTCATAACCGATGTAAGTCCCGATATGCTTGTTGAGTTCTCAATAATTCTGCTGTTTTTCTACTCAGGGCTTAACGTGGACTTCAAAGGCTTGAGGAGCTACTTTAAAGAAGCGGTGGTAACGACACTTAGTGGTGCGGGTATAACAATAGCTCTAACCCTTGGGGTACTGAGTTACTTAGGCCTCTCCCCAACAGCTTCCTTAGTGGTTGCTGTTTCGATAGCCAACACAGCTACAGAAGTTGTGGTCATAATGCTGAAGTACGTCGGGGGTTTGGAGGACGAGTTCAAGAGAGTTTTAATAATGGCTTCATTTCTCGACGATTTGATAGCTGTGGGATTCATAGCAGTCCTCAGAGGGGCGATACTAGGCAATTACGCTTCCGTTATGATCGAGGTAGCTAAGCTCGCGGCATTCATGGTCAGTGTTTTGGGGTTGATGTATTTGTTCGTTAGGAAGCTGAGCAAATACATCTACCCGTTGATAATTAACTGGAATTACTTACTGATAGTCTCCTCAGCTATACTTTTCGGGCTTGTCTACCTTGCCCTTAAGACGAGCGTGGGTGAGATCTACGGGGCTTACGTGGCTGGCCTAACGATAAGTCTTCTCCGCCTCGTGAAGGATCCGACATTAGTTTATAATGTTAGGGTTGAGGAACTCGTGAGCAGGATGACAACGGTTCTGGAGTTCTTCATAGTCCCCGTGTTCTTCATCTTCATCGGTGCTAAAACCGATGTGGGAAGTATATTCACTTTCACGACCGGTGTCGTGCTGGGGCTCGCTGTGACAGGTAAGTTTCTGGGTGCGTCACTTCCTTGGCTCTATAGGAGGGAGTTAAAGTATGGGGGGCTTATGGGCCTTGCGATGAATGTTAGGGGGTCGCTGGAGCCGGCTGTAGTCCTCGTAGCGCTGGAGAGGGGATTCATATCCCCAATTATTTTCACCGCCGTTGTTTCGGTCTCGCTGATAACCTCCGCTTTAATACCTCTGATTCTGAAGGTATTAACGCAGTACGTTGAGGTATGAGCTTAGTAAAGAAACTCACACCTTAAATTGAACCTAACATATCATTTGAAGCGGTTGGAGGTTGTGGAGTTGGGGGAAGACATCGTTTTCAGCACATTGGAGAGGCTTTCTTCCGACATATTTGTTAGCAGGGAGGTTCTGAGGCCTGACTACGTACCTGAGTCATTGCCTCACAGGGAAAGAGAGATAAAGGCTTTGACTGAGCATATAGCACCCATTATCAGGGGTGAAAGACCGAGCAATATATTCATCTACGGCCTTACGGGGACAGGGAAGACTGCTGTGGTTAAGTACGTCACTAACAGGGTTTCACAGTTCGCAGCTAAGAAAGGATTGAACCACTTGTCGATTGCGTACGTAAACTGCAGGCATGAGGACACGACGTACAGGGCCCTTACGGAACTAGCCTTGAGCTTAGGCGTGAAGGTTCCTTTCACAGGGCTCTCGACGGCTGAGGTTTTCAAGAGATTTAAGGAAGCCCTTAATAGGGCCGGCAATGTTTTGGTGGCTGTTTTAGACGAAGTGGATTTCCTGGTGAAGAAGAACGGGGACGATCTCCTATACCGCTTAACCCGTATAAACTCCGAATTGAGGGGAGGGAAAGTTTCACTTATCGGGATAACTAATGACGTCAGATTCACTGAGACCTTGGATCCCAGGGTTAAGTCCAGCTTAGGTGAGGTTGAGATGGTTTTTTCTCCTTACGATGCTGATCAGTTAAGAGATATCTTGATGGAGAGGGCTTCACGGGCCTTCAAGCCAGGTGTTTTGGAGGACGGCGTGATTGATTACTGTGCCTCAATCGCGGCGAGAGAGCATGGTGACGCGCGGAGGGCTCTAGACTTACTCCGTGTGGCAGGGGAGATAGCTGAGAGGGAAAACGCTAAGAAAGTTACGGTACGTCACGTGAAGGAAGCCAGGTATGAGATAGAGAGGAACATGATAATAGACGTGGCGAAAACCCTCCCATTTCACGGAAAGCTTGTGTTACTGGTTATAGCCTTAGGTGGGGGGAAGTTTAACAGCACAGGAGACCTGTACATAAAGTACCGCGAACTAGCTAGAGGGTTAGGGGCCGAACCCGTCACTCAGAGAAGGGTCTCAGACATAATTAGTGAACTCGATATGCTAGGTATAGTGACGGCTAGAGTGATAAATAGGGGGAGGTATGGTAAGACGCGGGAAGTGGTGCTTAACGTCGACCCGAACACCCTGATTAAGGCGTTTAAGGATGACGCCAGGCTCGCGTGGATATTTAAGAACGATAGGTATTGACGACGGGTACTTCCCAATCTGGTTCAAGGAAAGAAGGTTTAAGACATTACTGGTGGGCATTCTATGTGACGGTTTAGCGCCTGTAGATGTTAAGGCCGCTGAAATAACGGTTGACGGGTTTGACGGATCTAAGGCGGCTCTGACGATTCTGGAAAAACTGATCCCACGTTCCGGGGGTGTGAAGGCGATCTTCATAGATGGGGTGACGTCGGCGGGCTTCAACGTAATTGATCCTGACGAGATATTCCAGAGCATTAAGGTGCCAGTAATAGTTGTCTTTAAACATAACCTGAAAATGGATAAGGTTGAGAAAGCTTTACGCAGGCATTTCAGAGACTGGGGTGAAAGGTACTCCGTGATTGATAAGGTCTACAGGCGTAGCAAGGAGGTAATTACTAGGTGGAGAAGGTTAAGACTTTCTTGCGTAGGGATTAACTGTTACGAAGCCTCAGCGTTAGTCTCGAACTTGCAGACTGTGAGCCCTTATCCTGAGCCATTGAGGCTCTCTGATATGATAGCATCAGGTCTGACCAGGAATTCAAGATTGCTTGAACTCATCAATAAAGGCAGGAGGGAGGAGCGCCAGGGCTGTGTTAAATCTTCGAGTTTCTCTGAAGCTTATTGATGAGGTCTACTTCATAGAGATGGATTAATTACATTTAATACTAATAAAACACTTAAAATCCTAACACTCACATAAGGTATGGGAGCATGTCGTCGTTGCTTGAAGTGAAAGGTTTAAGGACCTATTACTTCACGTTGAAGGGTGTGGTTAAGGCAGTTGATAATGTGACGTTCTCGTTGGGTAAAGGCGAAGTTTTAGGTGTTGCGGGAGAGTCAGGTTCAGGTAAGTCAACCCTTGCTTGGTCACTGATGGGTTACGTCCCCCCTCCAGGAAGGATTGCTGGGGGTCAGATACTTCTTGATGGTGAAGACGTTGCTAAGATGAGCGAAGATGAGTTGAGGAGGAAGGTCAGATGGAAGAAGGTGAGCATGATATTCCAGGGCGCTATGAATGCGTTAACCCCGGTGTTCACAATTGAGGATCAGATGGCTGAGCCATTTATAATACATATGAATATGACTAAGAGAGAGGCAAGGGAAAGAATAGTTGAGTTGCTGAAAGAAGTGGGCCTGGATGAGAGCTTCTTGAGGAGGTACCCTCACGAACTTTCAGGAGGTCAGAAGCAAAGGATAGTTATAGCTATGGCTTTACTTCTTAACCCCGAACTTGTCATTGCGGACGAACCTACCACGGCCCTCGACGTTGTCGTTCAAGCTCAGATCATGAACCTCTTCAAGAAAATTAAGAAGGAGTACAACATTTCGATGATCTTTATAACCCACGACCTCAGCATAATAGCAGAGATAGCGGATAAGGTGGCAGTGATGTATGCTGGTAAGGTGGTGGAGCTGGGAACCTCCGAGCAGATATTCCTTAATCCTCAGCACCCCTACACGCAAGGACTTCTTAAATCAATACCGAAGCTAAGGTCTAAGGAGAAAATTTCTTGGATCCCTGGAACGCCTCCGAACTTGGTAACCCCGCCGCCTGGTTGTAGGTTCCATCCTAGGTGTCCTTACGTTATGGACGTTTGTAAGCGTGATGAGCCTCCCATGGTTGAGGTTGAGCCCGGCCATTTTGTAGCCTGCCATTTAATTTCCCGTAGGTGAGTTGAATGGGTGGGGAGTCCAACGGTCAGGTAATATTCAAAGCAATAGACCTGAAGAAGTACTTTCCGCTTAGGCGTTCGCTTAAGGAGATACTTACCTTCTCACCTGGAAGGTTCGTAAGGGCAGTGGATGGTGTGACCTTCGATATAAGGTTGGGCGAAGTGTTCTGCTTGGTTGGAGAGTCGGGATGCGGCAAGACAACGACAGGTAGGATGATTGCAAGGCTTCTTGAGCCCACATCAGGTAAGATGCTGTATAAACCCACCCAGGAAACCCTGAGTAAAGTGCCTCCAAAATACGTAGATAAGGATGGCTATGTAGATCTCTCCCAGAAACTGCCTAAGAGGATTGATAAGCTCCTAAGGCAGGAAATACAGATAGTGTTCCAGGATCCCTTCGGTTCACTGAATCCTAGAATGACTGTTTACAACATTCTCAAGGAGCCCTTGATTGTGCACAACATTGGAAGTTCAGAGGAGGAAAGGAGGGAAATAATATATAGGGCTCTCTCCGAAGTTAAGCTAACTCCTCCCGAACAGTTCATGGAGAGATACCCCCACATGCTTTCAGGCGGGCAGAGGCAGAGGGTATCCATAGCTAGAGCCATGATATTGCGTCCAACGCTGGTTGTGACTGACGAGCCTGTGAGCATGTTAGACGTCTCAATACGTGCAGAAATACTTCAGCTCATGCTCGACATGCAGGCTTCAAGAAACTTGGCTTATGTGTTCATAACACATGACCTAGCAGTGGCTAACTATCTCTGCACAAGGATTGCTGTGATGTATCTAGGCAGAATAGTTGAGTTAGGTCCAACTGATCTCGTGATAAATAACCCCCAGCACCCCTACACTAAAGCCCTGATAGCAGCTGTGCCAGAGCCCGACCCGAGCAACAGGTTCAAGATACGTGAAGTCCCAATAAAGGGTGAGGTGCCTTCAGCTGCTAACATACCGCCTGGTTGTAGGTTCCATCCTAGGTGTCCTTACGTTATGGACGTTTGTAAGCGTGATGAGCCTCCCATGGTTGAGGTTGAGCCCGGCCATTTTGTAGCCTGCTGGCTGCACGCGAAACATTAAAGTGAGTTTCCTGTTTAATTAATTGCACGTGGTTTTTCCTTGTCTATTCTCTTCATTAAATGATGCTTGTAAGTTCCTTAGCTGAGTTTTTTTATAGATGTGAAACTGCATGTTTAATCCATATCTATCCGGTAGTGAGCCACGTCATTTCCTACACCAGCATAACTAAATCGATAAAAACGGCGCAAGAACTAGTCGGTTTTTACCATCATCTGTGCAGGTCTACAGTGTCAGACCTGATATTCCTCTATAGAGAGGGTTCAAATATAAGTCTATGGGACTTCACCTCCCCAAGCAAGCCCATGCAGGCTTTGGTGCGGGGGGTGGGATTCGAACCCACGCAGGCCTACGCCATCGGGGCCTCAGCCCGACCCCTTTGACCTTGCTCGGGCACCCCCGCCCGAAACTTCAATGTTTGTTAGGACTTAAAATCGTTATTGTTTAGATGTTCTGGGTGCTTCGTTAAATGTTGGTCAGCCCTCCTACTAATGCTGAAATAGGTATAATTGGGGGGAGTGGGCTTTACGATCCCACCATTGTTGAGGAAGCTAAGGAGTACAAAGTTTACACTCCGTGGGGTTTCCCTTCGGACAACGTTGTGGTTGGTTGGTTAGCTGGAAGGAGGGTTGCATTCCTACCGAGGCATGGAAGAGGTCGTAGGATTCCGCCTCACATGATAAATTACAGGGCAAATATCTGGGCTTTGAAGTCCCTCGGCGTGAGATGGGTCATGGCCGTAAGCGCGGTAGGCTCCTTGAGAGAGGATTACAGACCCGGTGACATAGTGATACCTGACCAATTCATAGATATGACTAAGAAAAGGGAGTACACGTTCTTCGACGGTCCAGTTGTCGCGCATGTATCCATGGCAGATCCTTTCTGTCCAACTCTAAGGCAAGCAATAATTGCGGCAGCATCCAAGCTGGGAATTACCCACCACACCAAAGGAACTTACATTTGCATCGAAGGGCCGAGGTTTTCCACTAGGGCTGAATCCAATGTGTGGAAGGAGGTGTTTAAGGCTGACATAATAGGCATGACGTTAGTC
>JAGHCP010000172.1 GCA_021160415.1 Desulfurococcales archaeon | reverse complement strand
GGGTGTCAAGAACAAGGTTAAGAGCTTCACTAAGCTTAAAGCACTTAAATACCGTGAAATGAGGAGACTGTATTCACAGCTACCATCGCATTTACGTCTACACGGCATGTCAAGACGCATCTACTAGAACCAAGAGTTTCTTACGCCTAAAGAAATTAGGGTTAGCTATGAAAGAGTTCCCAGAGATTAGGAGGATCAGTATCTGGCTAGATAACCACTTATGGAAACTCGATGAATATACCTCAATCAAGGTGGCTACTCATAAAGGATGGATAGCAATAGAGTTTGAGCCACATAAACAGTACTGGGGATGTGTTAATCGTGGATGGAAACTAGTTTCTGAGGTTAAAATCAGGCTTGATGAGAGGAATAGGCAACTCATAATCTATCTAACCTTCATCAAGGAGACTGGGGAGTATAAGCCTAGAGGGTACTTGCCAGTTGACGTGAACGAGGACAACGCAACAATACTGGTTGATGAGTGGCTTACCTCTTTGAAACCAATATGGAGAAGCTTGTCCTCGGATATTACTATCGTAGAAAGAAGCTTCAGGCAAAATACGATAAGTCCTATGGCGTAAAGTCGAGGACGAAGAGGAAGGTTCTGAAGAGGCTTAAGGAGAAGAGGGAAAAGAATGATATTAGGTGGAAGATAGCAAACATAATCGTTAGGACTGCCTACGAGAAACGCTATGCTATCGTTCTTGAGAAACTGGGTAAACATGTAGCTAATAACATGATTAAGAAGGTTAAGAATAGACAGCTAAGGCATAGAATTTTCCAAGCTAGTTTCAGAGGCATCCAGAGAGCTATTGAGGAGAAGGCCAGGGAGTATGGTGTGCCAGTAATCTATGTGAACCCAAAGAACACCTCTAAGCTATGCCCGATACATAACGCTCCAATAAACTACGTCAATGGCTCCAGAATAGGTAGATGTAGTGTAGGTGGAGAGCTCTGGCACCGTGATGTTGCCGCCTGCTGGAACCTTCTCTCCCGAGCCCTGCGGGGCTTGGAGCGCGGCTCCCATTGCCCCGCAGGGCTAAGCTTAGATGGGGCCCGCGTGCCGTTCGGGCCGACCGCCACCCATGACCCCGCAACCCTGCCGAAAGGGTTGTGGGCGAGGCGGAAGTCCCTAGAGGTGACCCCAACTAACCGTAATTTACAAGGAATGACCCTCTAGGGACAAACGGACCGTGGTTATGTCTGTACGCATTCCGAAGGATGTTAAGGAGAGGCTTGAGGAGATGAACGTCAACGTCAGTGAGCTTGTTAGGGAGCTTCTCGAGAGGTATATTGAGGAGGTTGAGTTGAGGGATCTCCGGGAGAGGTTGAGGAGGGTTAAGGAGCGTTTAGGAGGTAGGGTGAGCCCCGCCCTCATAGCTAAGGCCGTGCGTGAGGACAGGGGGAGCAGATGAGGTACTTACTAGACACGTCCGCGCTGATTCCCCTAGTAATTGATTTCGGTGAGGAGGTGCTTCAGGTAGCTAAGAAAACCGAGCTCTACTTACTGGACCTAACACTATATGGAGCCGGTAACGCGCTCTGGAAAATGACGACCCTCCTGAGAACCATTAGTTTAGAAGACGCTTTAGAGTTAAACAGCATTGTACAGAAAATGGTAACGAAGAAGTTTCTGAAGGTAGTCACTTACCGCGAACTGAACCTTAAAGAAACGCTTGAAGTGGCGGCGCTCAACAACCTAACATTCTACGATGCGGCCTACGTAACGGCTGCGGAACACCTTAACGCAACGCTCGTAACGGAGGATGAACCGCTAAGAGAGAAAGCCGGGAAGTACATCGAAACAGCGACCTACGCTGACTTCAAACAGAAGGCCTCGCAACCTGAAACTACGTAAATGTCTACAGGATTTGAAGTCGATAAGCAGGGCCTTTATGCCTGAAATACGGTTATTCAGCTGAGACGAAAGCGCTTAACTGCTTTACTGTTCAACCACACCGAAAATAAGGCGTTTCTCTCTCCCGCTACTCACTGACAGACCTTATCAGGCCCTCAACACCGCATTGAGGCTTTCAGCCCCTTAACATGGGAATGAGGTTTATCCTCAACGCATGAGATGCTCAGAGAGAGAACCTCAAGGAGGTCTGTACAGTATTGCTTCCCAGGGCCCTCCGACGAGGGGCGTCATCCCCGTGAGGATCTCCAAGCCTCTGGCTATGGTGGTGATTATTACGAGGAGGATGATCTCAGTGGGGAGTTCGCGGAGGAGGATAGATGCCTGAATCTCTAGAGGTGTGTTGAGGAGTAACCTATGCGCGATAACGGAGGAACCTATGAGAAGCAGGGGGAACTCCACACCCATCAACGCGGATATGGGGGTGAAGCCCGCAGGTATTGAGGCGGCAGTGAAGATCAAGGCGTTCGCCTGGGAACCCCATGTCCAGAACTCAACCCCTCTGAACAGGTTCCTCGGGAAGTAAAGTCCCAGCGAGGAAGTCACGGTATGCGTCGCGGCACCTGCAGGGCTCACTGAAGCGAGGAAATGCCCAACCAATTCAGCAATCCCTAAAGCAAGCCCGAGAACCGCTACGACCTTCACGCAGCCCTTCCAGGAAGCCCCCCTAACCCTGGCGAGGACAACGTAGGCGGCTGAGTACATCAGGAAGGTCCACGGGTGAATCAACGCAACCAGCAACCCCAAGACGAAGATTGTTCCCAGCGAGGAAGGCTCCGCACCCAGCAGGAAGACAGCTGCGGGAAGCGCTAAGGAATTCGCCTGGAAACCACCAGCTATGAACGTGATTGACGCGTGGCCGAAAGGCGTGAGTAAAGCGGCGAAACCCCCAACCTCATCACCCCCTAACCTCCTCCCTAAGTGGTAGGATGCGAGCATCAGCAGCGACAAAGCGATTAAGGGGTGGATGAAGTCCATCAGGAACTCAGGGGGGATTAACCTGGAAAGGAGGTAGATGAGGGACAGGTAGGCAGGCCTGGCGAACCCGCTCATAGCCCTTAAAGCTTCTGGGAGGCCGTGCGTGTCCGCGTAGACGATGAATCTGAGGTAGTAGAAAGTATCCACGCTGACAGGGGCTCCCGAAGGGTTAACGGTGGGGAGGTGCGGAAGCAGAACGGCGAACACAACCAAAACCTCAGCGAGGACGAGCACCCAAGGACTTCGGAGGAAGGCCCTTAAGGCGCCGGAGCTTCCCTCACCAGCACCGCCCAGCCGAGGGAAGGCCTTACCGACCCTCCCACCCCGCATGAGGGATGAGAGCCAGTAACCCGCAGCAATGAATAACGCGGCGATCGACAACCACTCAGCGAAGCACCACATGACCCTATCCCTCATAACTGCCGCGAGGGCGAATCCTTCACCGCCTAACCCGAAGTGGGTTAACACAGCCCCAATAATCACAACCTCGAAAACAATTAGGAGTGAAGCCACCCACCGCAGAAGCTCCTGAAGCCTCAGCCCCTCCCTAACGGCGTAGAGGGTCAGGAGCGCGGAGGCTGAGAGCATGCAGAGGAACGCCGGCATCGAAGTCATCGCGTATGAGGTGAAGCCAGCTAAGGAAATCGCGGAGGCCGTGACCCCTAAGACCAAGCCGCGCCTGCCCAGGAAGAGGTACGCTGTGAGGGCCTCCACCGCAATCACCACCGCTAAATCTAAGAATAACCAAGGCGTTAAAGGTGAGGAAGGGATCACGAAGCGAAGCACCCTATCCACTACGATGGCCGTAGGTAGCCACCCGAACCCCGCGTAGTACATCCCGTAAATCGCTAAGGCCGCCGGGGCCAGGTACTTAAGCCTCTCAGCGCTTGAGGGCGTCGCTCAGCACCTCATCAATGGATCCTAAAGCTTAAATAATTTAATCATGACTAAATATATGGTGGCGTTAATAATGAGGAAGAAGCTTATTTACACCGCAGCGATAGTTGCGGTAGCCGCTATAGCGATAATAGGTGCGCTCCTCACCCCTACTGAGGTCGCGGCAATCAACCCATACGTGGTTGGCGGGGAGTTAGAGGTTCCCCAGCAAAGCACCCCTAACTACACAGCCCTAGCGATAGGGATCGCGGCAGCCGCCTTAGCGGCGGGGGCCTTCGTAGCCTGGAAGATGAAGGAGTAACCAACCTAGACACGTGTTTTCTTCTAAGGAATCAAGCCCGGGCGGGTGGTCCCGTTCAACAAGCAGGTTCTTCAAGCCCTTAACAAGGCCTCAACTACCTTAGTAATTGCTTTCATGCTCATGCTTATCTCCGCGGCTGCCTCACTAGCCCTGAACGCCGAGGCCCTAGCGAATCAATTGGCTGAGATCGCCTACTACTTCCTCGTAGGTGCCGTTATCCTCCAGAT
>JAGHCP010000057.1 GCA_021160415.1 Desulfurococcales archaeon | reverse complement strand
GAAGGCCTTAGCTATCGTGAGACCTCCCCCGTAACCTATGAATAGGTGGAGTACCGAAGCCCCTATTAGTGCTGCGACCGCGTAGGCGCTGAGCGTCAGTATCTTGCCGCTTCCCGCCGCAGCTACGTACCCCACTATGGTGATAACTGCCAACGTGGAGTAGGCTGGGAGGTAGGGCCTTATCTTAGCGACGTACTTACCCCATAGCGTGTTGATCAGCATCCCCGCAAGCACGGGGAGCAGGAGGATCTTAATCATGTCTAGGAATAGCGACCACGGATTCACAGGTACGAACCTACCTGCCAATGCCTGTGTGTACCAAGGCGTTATGAACGGCGCTATTATGGTGTTGAGTGCTGATAGCGTGACTGAGAGGGCCACGTTCCCTGACGCTAGGTACGTGTAGACGTTAGATACCACTCCGGTTGGGCACCCCCCTGTGAGGACCTGCCCCGCCACCCACTCCTTGCTGAACGGCAGGAGCATGAAGTACGCGACCGCGAAGCCGGCTAGAGGCATCACTAGGTACTGGGATAGCCACCCCACGAATATCCTCTTAGGGTACCTGAATATTGGTTTGAAGTCAGCTATGCTGAGCGTCAGCCCCATAGCGGCAATTACCGATCCCAGAAGCGGCTTGATAGCGGGTTTAAGCGACAGGAACGGCCCGGGCAGGAATATCCCCAGGAATGTGAAGATTATGGTCCCGACCCATAGGAAGTCAGGGAACCTCCTCAAAGCCGATTCTAACTTACTCCCCACTCAAACCACCACTCAACAAGTCCTTGAACACAGCTCCTGTGTTGGCTGAGGTCACGAGCTGGGAGTACCTCCCTAAGTACCCCGTTAAGGCCTTCCTGGGAGGCTCCCATCTCTCAAACCTCTCCTGAAGGATGTCCTCATCGACGAGGAGGTCGATACGCCTCTCCTTAATGTCGATCCTTATCCTATCTCCGTCCTCAACCACCGCTATCGGGCCACCCTCAGCGGCTTCTGGCGAGACGTGCCCCACAGAGAACCCTCTGGTAGCGCCTGAGAACCTGCCGTCCGTCACTAAAGCCACGTCCCTGTCGAGCCCCATGCCAGCGATCGCTGATGTCGGGGTAAGCATCTCCCTCATTCCCGGGCCTCCCTTAGGGCCTTCGTACCTGATCACGACCACGTCCCCCGCCTTAATGGATCCACCCAGTATGGCCTGAGTGGCTTCCTCCTCCGAGTTGAATACCTTCGCAACCCCCTCGAACACCTCAACCCCTTCGGGGAGGGCTGAGGTCTTAATCACCGCGCCGTCGGGGGCTAGAGACCCTCTCAGAATGGTTAAGCCGCCCCTAGGCGACCAAGGATTCTCCACGGGCCTTATAACGTCCCTTCTCCTAATGTGTGCGGCCTTCAGAAGCTCACCCACGGTTTTCAGGGATGCGGTAAGTCTTTCAGTGTGTATCAAGCCTTTCTTGCTCAGCTCCTTCATAACTGCTAAGACACCTCCTGCCTCATGAAGGTCCTGTATGTGGTGAGGGCCTGCCGGACTTATTTTCAGGAGCGTGGGTGTCCTAGCACCCACCTCTTCGAAGTCGTCAAGGGTTAGCTCGACCCCGGCTTCCTTAGCTATCGCTGTGAGGTGTAGTACCGTGTTAGTCGACCCGCCCAACGCCATATCAACAGCTATCGCATCCAGGAACGCGTCCTTTGTGAGGAGGTCCCTGAACTTAACACCTTTCTCGGCGAGCTTGACTGCAGCCATCCCCGTGTATTTAGCTATTCTCCTCCTCTCAGCGTAAGGTGCAGGCGCAGTGCCGTTCCCCGGGAGGGAAACGCCTAAAGCCTCCGTCAGGCAGTTAAGCGTGTTCGCGGTGAACATGCCCGCACATGACCCGTACGTGGGGCATGCGGCGTCTTCCAACTCACTCAATTCCTCCTCAGACATCTTGCCTGCCTTGAAAGCGCCCACAGCCTCGAAAACTGTTTTAAGGTCTACGTCCTCACCCTTGAAGCGGCCTGCGAGCATGGGGCCTCCGGAAACGAAGACTGCGGGTATGTTGAGCCTTGCCGCAGCCATAAGCATGCCTGGGATGATCTTATCGCAGGAAGCTATCAGGACGAGACTGTCGAAGGAGTACGCCTTTGCGACCAGCTCAACCGAGTCCGCTATGAGCTCCCTGGAGGGGAGGGAGTACTTCATCCCTTCATGGTTCATCGCTATGCCGTCACATATCCCTATAGTGTTGAACTCGAGGGGGGTGCCTCCCGCAATCCTAACGCCTGCCTTAACAGCTTCTGCGATCTCCCTCAGGTGAATATGTCCCGGGATTAACTCGTTGAATGAGTTGACCACGCCTATGATTGGTTTACGGAGCTCCTCATCCGTCAGGCCCATGGCCTTATACAGGCAGCGGTGAGGAGCTCTCTCAACCCCTACCTTAGTCACATTGCTCCTCAAGGCTTAAGACCTTGAGTTAGGTGGTGGTGAAACCTAGTTATGAATTTACTCGTTTACATGTTAACCTCGAATTTTTTAGCTGAAACGAAGAGACATTCACTCAAAAACACCAACCTATTATTAGGTGGGTCGAATATAACTACGGGCTGGACAGGTGTTGCTTCCTGACTCCATAAGGCAGTACGTCAGGGCAGCTTTGGGGGAGCTGCCCCTCACAGCGCTCATACGCGGCGGTACTGTACTTGACGTCCACACTGGGACCTTAATCCAGGTGGACGTCGGTATCTTCAACGACAGAGTTGTTTGGGTTGGTAAGGGTGAGCGTAGGTTAAGTCCTGACGCCGAAGTCATTAACGCTTCAGGGAAATTCGTTGTCCCGGCGTTTATGGACGCACATATCCATCTGGAGAGCACGCTCCTCACACCCCCTAGGCTGGCGGAGGTGCTGGTACCTCACGGAGTGACCACTGTTTTTGCAGATCCTCATGAGGTCGCCAACGTGTTAGGGGTGGAGGGGGTTAAGGCCCTCCTAAGCATGGCTGAGGGGATCCCCCTAAGGATCTTCGTCCAGGTTCCTTCAAGAGTCCCCACGGCACCCGGGCTGGAGACCTCAGGGGCGTATCTAGGCCCTGAAGAAGTGGGGAATTTGCTCAGCAGTGAGTTCTCGGCGTCCTTAGGGGAGCTTAACTATCAGAACCTCCTCACCCTTAAAAATGAGTACTTGATGAAGGTCGCGTCAGCAATCAACAGGCGGAAGGTCATCAACGGGCACCTCCCTAACCCGCCTTACGATGTCCTCAACGCGGCCGCAGCGGGAGGGATCATGGATGACCATGAATCGTTGAGTGCGGATGAAGCCCTCCTGAAGTTACGTTTAGGGATTGCGGTGATGGTGAGGGAAGGGACCTCTGAGAGGAACCTCAGGGACTTGGTGGTAGGGCTTATTAAAGCTGACTTGAAGGACTGGAGGAAGGTAATGTTCTGCACTGATGATAAGCACGTCACCGACATAATTTCGGAGGGGCACATAGATTTCAATGTCAGGGAAGCTATTAGGTTAGGTCTAGATCCCGTTAAGGCGTATCAAGCAGCGACTATCAACATAGCTCAGCACTTCAGGGTGGATGACTTCTTGGGGGCGGTGTCCCCTTTAAGGAAGGCCGACATCCTAATACTGGATGACTTCAGGGAGGTTAAGATCAGCGCAGTTCTTTACGAAGGTAAGGTCGTGTACGGTGAGGGGAACACAAAGTTCGTTTCAGGCGATATAACCGTTCCTGAAATTGGGTTGAGCTCTGTCAGGGTTAAGCGCCCTGTGAGGCCTGAGGATCTGCTCATCAGGATTGAGGGAGGCGAGGAAGCGCTTGTGAGGGTTATGGTGGTCACCCCGAACCAGATACTTGTGCGTGAGGGGAGGGAATGGGTTAAGGTTTCGCGTGACGGTTACCTCCTCTCAGACGTGGGTAGGGATGTTCTCCACATAGCTGTCGTGGAGAGGCATTTCGCCACCGGGAGGGTCGGTAAGGCGTTCGTGAAGGGCTTCGGGCTTAGGAGGGGGGCGATAGCTTCTTCGGTAGCGCACGATCACCACAACGTAGTCGCTGTTGGTGCGGATCCGCTGAGCATGGCTACGGCAGTGGAGCACCTGGCTGACATTGGCGGGGGTTTCGCGGCAACTCTAGGGAACGATGTCATAGCATCCTTAAGGCTTGAGTTTGCGGGCCTCATGACGTCAGCCCCCGCGGAAGACGTCGTGGAGGGGTTGAGGCGCTTGAATGGGTCTGTGAGGGAAGTTCTCGGATGTGGTTTAGAAGCTCCATTCATGCAGCTGGAATTCATAACCCTACCCACAGTGCCTGAGCTGGGCCTAACTGACCTGGGACTCATCGACTCTAGGAGGTATGAAAAAGTCGGGCCTGTGGTTAAGGTTAGATGATCAAGTCTTTAGCCTATTAATCTGAGAACCTTCATAAGGCCTCGGAAACTTCTTACCTCAACATCCACGTACGGCTTCACCGCTTCCTTAGGGTTGAACCCCACAGCTAGGTCAGCCTCCTTAAACATCGGGACGTCGTTCCAACCGTCACCCACAGCTACAGTGACTTCAGGGTTAATCACTTCCTTAATTCTGCGAGCCACCTCCCCCTTATG
>JAGHCP010000073.1 GCA_021160415.1 Desulfurococcales archaeon | reverse complement strand
CCTTAAAGCGGTTCTGCTGCCCTGCTTGTTCTTGAAGTTACATACGCGGTGAAGGGGGAACTCCTTAAACGCGCTTCAGCAACTCACCCCGCGAAACATCAAAATATAAACAGTCCCTAGTGAAGTGTTGAGTGGTTCAACAATGGTTCTCGATGAGGGACGTTGAGTTATGGCTAGGAAAATAGATCTAAGCAGGCCGTGGGTCAGGGAGGCCAAGCACTGGGTGAGTTTAGGTAAGGGTAAGGTGCGGTGCGACCTCTGCTATAAGAGGTGCCCCATCGCTGACGGGGGTTTTGGGGCCTGTGGTGTGAGGTACAATAAGGGAGGGAAGCTCTACACGCTTGTGTATGGGTTGCTGACGGCTGCCGCTGTTGACCCTATAGAGAAGAAGCCTTTAATGCATTTCATGCCTGGGTCAAAGGTTTTCTCCATCTCCACCGCTGGATGTAACTTCATGTGCAGGTTCTGCCAGAACTGGACGATCAGTCAGTCAAGGAGGGATGAGGTCTTCGGTGAGTTCTTCACGCCTGAGCAGGTCGTGGAGGCAGCGCTGAGGGCTGGGGCTGACGGGATTAGCTACACCTACAACGAACCGACCGTTTTCTACGAGTTCATGCTTGACACAGCCAAGCTCGCTAAGAAGGCAGGACTATTCAACACCATGGTCACTAACGGGTACATAACCCCTGAGGCTTGGAGGGAGCTCGCACCATACATGGACGCAGTCACCCTGGACTTCAAGGGCAGCGGTAATCTGGAGTTCTACAGGAAATTCATGGGCGTGCCTTCACCTGACCCCATATACACAACGCTGGAAGAGATGAAGAAGTCTGGCACCTTCATAGAGATAACTAATTTAATCGTTCCTAAGTACGGCGATGACCCCGAGGATCTTAGGAGGCTCGCATCCTGGATCGTCAACAATCTCGGCCCGGAGACGCCTTTCCACTTGCTGAGGTTCTACCCGCACTTCATGATGCGGGATGTGCCTCCAACCCCTGTAAAGACTCTTGAGGAATTAGCTAAGATTGCTAAGGAGGAAGGACTACACTACGTGTACATAGGGAACGTCCCGGGACATCCGCTAGAACACACATACTGCCCTAAGTGCGGGGAGCTGGTGGTAAGGAGGTATGGCTTTCAAATAGTTGAGTGGAGGCTTAAGGAGGGAAACACTTGCCCTAAGTGCGGCCATAAACTCAACATAGTGGGGAAGTACGGAGGGTGGAGGGCTTGACGTTCTTCATACTGATAGCTGGGCCCGCTGGCTCCGGCAAGTCAACCATAACGAAGGCCCTGTCCGAGTGGATGGGGAACAACGAACTCGATGCGGTGAAGGTGAACTTCGACCCGGCCGCGGAGGTAATGCCTTACGTACCCGACGTTGACGTTAGGCGGTACGTGGACTACAAGGAAATCATGGTTAAGCATAACCTAGCACCTAACGGCGCCTTAACGGCGAGCGTGGATTACCTCATCAACTACGTTGCAGAGTTGAGGGATGAGATAGACGAGTTCGGCAGTAACTACGCATTAATAGATCTCCCAGGACAGCTAGAGATAGTTGCGTTCAGAAGGCTTGGACCTAAGATACTGAAGGAACTGACCCGAGGTGTTAGGGCAGTTATGCTTTTCGTTGTGGACGCTAGACTCGCAGCAGACCCGCCATCCGCGTTATCATCCGCCCTACTGGCTCTCTCCACGCTCTACAGGGTGGAACTACCGCTTGTCCTAGCTGTTAATAAGGTCGACCTGATCATGAAGGAGGGCAGCGACCTTGAAAAGGCTTTGAGCTCGATCTATCTTCTTAAGATGATGAGTGATGAATACAGCTGTGTCGAGGCCGGCTCCAAAACGCTCTTCATGGAAACAGACATCAGTGAGAACCTGTGCAACGTCCTCAGGGAGGCGTTGGGGCATGAAATCGTCCCAGTGTCAGCTAAGGAATTCGTAGGGCTGGACGAGATGTACGCAGCGCTGCAGAGAGTTCTCTACGGTGGAGAGGACTTCCTCACCGAGGAGTACAGCAGCAGGATTTAAACAATTTAAAATTATTTGCTTCCTACCTCGGTGAAGCAATAATTATTAATCTTACCCCTAACTGTTACTGGGTTGCGGCATTGGCTGCAGAGAGAGTTAAAGCCATAATAGAAAGAGCCAGGGAGGAAGGGAGGAAGAAGCTTCTCGAGCACGAGTCCTACGACGTGCTTAGGGAGTACGGACTTCCCGTTCCTAAGGCGGGGCTAGCTACTACGGAGGATGAGGCCGTTAAGCTCGCGGAAAGCATAGGCTACCCCATAGTCGCTAAGATCGTCAGCCCCGACATAGTTCATAAGTCCGACGTGGGTGGAGTCAAGGTAGGCTTAAAGGACGCTGATGCGGTTAGGGAGGGTTTCCGGGCAATAATGAAGAACGTTAAGGAGAAAGCGCCTAGCGCGAAAGTGACGGGTGTCTTGATCCAGGAGATGGTGCCTGAAGGCCTTGAGGTGATAGTCGGCTCAACCAGGGACCCCACGTTCGGGCCTGTGCTCATGTTCGGGCTCGGAGGGATATTCGTTGAGGTTCTGAAGGACGTGAGTTTCCGCATCGCCCCCGTAACTAGGTACGACGCTGAAACGATGCTCACAGAGATCAAGGCGGCTAAAATCCTTGAGGGGTACAGAGGCGCTCCGCCGAGGGACAAGGCAGCCCTAGCCGACATCATAGTGAAGCTGTCGAAGTTCATGGAGGAGCAGGAGCTCGTGACGGACGTCGACCTGAACCCCATAATGGCTTTCGAGGAGGGCAAGGGGGCTAAAATAGCTGACGCGCGGGTCTTAATCAAGGCATAAAGAATGCAGGGTAGTCTCGATTGGCGAGCGAGGAGGAAGTAATACTCAACGAAATAAGTGCCCTGAGGGAGGAGCTGAAGGACCTGAGGGAAAGGAGGGCTGAGGTAGCTAGCGAGATAAGGACGCTTAAACAGGAGAGAAGGGAACTAATAGAGAAAATCAAGGGCCTCAGGGAGGAGCTGAGGGCTGAGAGGGAGAAGCTGGCGAAGCTCAAGGAGGAGAGGCAGAAACTCATAGAGGAGAGAAGGGAAGCTGTCAAGAAAATCAGGGAGATCAAGTCCCAACTGTTCTCGAAGAGGGAACTACTCAACAACGCAGGGAAGGTTGAGGGGATGTCGGTCGCTAAGATCAGGGCAAGGATCGACAGGCTTGAGTGGAGAATAATAACCGAGTCCCTCCCCTTAGAGGAGGAGAACGCGATCATAAGGGAGATCTCCAGGCTTGAGTCGTTGCTTGAGAAAGCCGTGGAAGCCAGAAAGTTGAGGAACGAGTACAGGGAGCTTAACGCGCAACTTAAGAGCCAAATAATAATCCTGAATGACCTCAACGGCAAGATCTCGGAGCTCTCAATTAAGATCAACTCCGTGAGGGAGAGGATAGGGACTCTGAAGGAGCAGGTCAAGGCTCTCCAGGAAAGCATAGAGGAGAGGAATAAAGCCATTCAAGACAGAGCTAACGAGCTGGTCGAGTTAAGCGGTAAACTCAACGAGATGTATGCGAAGTATAGGGAGTTTCAGACGAGGCTGAGGGAGTTAAGGGTCGGGAGAAAGAAGGCCGTTGAGAAGGAGATAATAGAGAGGAAGAAGGAGGGTGCCATGAAGAAGCTTAAGGAGGGGAAGAGGTTAACCCTCGAAGACCTTAAGGTTCTTTACGGAGGCCTTGAGGAGGAGGAGTGACTCACTTACCGAAGCGTCTCTCCCTTTTCTGGTAAGACCTTATCGCTCTCCACAGGTCAATCTTCCTGAACTCGGGCCAGTAGGCCTCGCAGAAGTAAAGCTCACTGTAAGCAATCTGCCAAAGAAGGAAGTTACTAACCCTTAACTCGCCTGACGTCCTTATCACCAGGTCAGGATCGTCAACCCCATCCAGGTTAAGGTGAGATGTCTGGAGGTACTTCCTGAAGACGTCCTCATTAACCTCATCGACACCTATATTCCCTTTCCTTACATCTTCGAGGAGCTTCTTAACAGCGTTTACTATTTCCTGTCTCCCACCGTAGCACACAGCTACATTCAGGTACCGATCCTTGAACCCGCTGCTCTCCCTCTCCACTTCCTCCATCTTCTTAACAAGGCCTTCAGGCACCATGTCAAGTCTCCCCAGGAACTTAACCCTCATGCGTCGCTTCCTGATCTCATCCCCCTCCATCAACTCGTCAATCGCGCTGGAGAGCAGGGTGAACAGATGCTTTCTTTCTTCCTCAGGCCTACCCACGCAGTTCTCGTACGACATAGCGTAAATAGTGACTGCCTTAACCCCGACCTCCCAAAGCCAGTTGAGGACCTCCTTAAGCTTCCTGTAGCCCACCTCATGACCGTAGAGGGGGTTCTTACCTAGGTACTTCGCCCACCTCCTATTCCCGTCTGGAATGACCGCGACGTGCTTAGGGATCGGGCCCTCGGATATCTGCGCCCAAAGCCAAACCTCATAGAGCCTATAGATGGGCTTAAGGAGGGGGTTAAAGAAAGTCCTAAGGAGCTTCGCTACCTTAACTCCAGCCCTGAACTTCCTGCTCTGCATGTCCTCCCTAACCGAATACCGGTTGAAAGCTTTTAAAGGAACTTAAGCCCTTCATTCTGGGCTGAAGCAGATGGGCGTGTACCAAGGGAATGACTTCAGGAAGATCAGCGGCGGTAGGAGAAGGCCTCACCGTAAGAATAGGAAGTACGAATTAGGCAGGTTCCCCACCCTAACAATGGTGGACGTCAGGGAGAAGAGGGTTAAGGTGAGGGTTAGAGGGGGTAACCTCAAGGTGAAGGTTCGCAGGGCAACCTACGCTAACGTGATGGATCCCTCCACCGGGAAGTCTAGGAAGGTGAAGGTGCTTAAGGTTCTCGAAACAGGTGCGAACAGGGAGTACGCCAGAAGAAACATCATCGTTAAGGGCGCGCTAATAGAGACCGAGGTAGGTGTAGCTAAGGTTACTTCAAGACCGGGCCAGGACGGCGTGATAAACGCTGTTCTCGTCGAAGCGAAAGAAACCTCTGAGGCGTAAGTAACTTATTTTTCCCCAGCGGAACCCTCCCCAGCAGGTGCTTAAGTAATGCCTAAGAAGGTAGTGGTGTGGCCGGAGTACTTAACCTCCAATTTAACGAGGCGGGAAGGCAGAAAGGTTCCTAAGGAGTTAGCTGTTAGGTCCGTGAGGCCTGAACTGCTGCTTAAAGCTTGTGAATCCTTACGCATTAGGTGCGAAGTTGAGGAAGGGAAGAACTACCCTAGGGCGGGGGTAAGGAGTTACGGGTTCAGATTGATTGCTGAGGTGGGGGAGGAGGTAAGTAAGTATTCACTCATCAAGAAGATTGCTTATGAGCTCAGGCAACTTAGCTCACAGTAATACGGCCTTCCAGCTAATCACGTATTACTTCAGGTTAGACATCCTAACCTTATAATTTCGGCGTGATCTTAAACAGTATATATCTTTTATACCTTATGAGCGTGTGATTTACTGTGTGGTGCTTACTGTGATGAAGCTTGGATACTTCCTTCACGTAACCCCTTCAGGGGAGTTCCTCGTCAAGATAACGGGGGGAAGAGTTCCAAGGCTTGGATGGAGGGTGGTGAACGGCAGCGGAAAGCTTCTCGGGAAGGTGAGGGACATAATAGGGCCTGTGAGGGCGCCCTACGCAGTCGTCAAGCCCGCAGGAACTCTGAACCTCAAGCCCTACGAGGAAGTCTTCGTCAAGCCCTCCTCCAGGAGGTGGAGGAAATGAGTGCTTGCCCACCTGAAGCAATAATTTTCGATGAGGTGCGTGGGGAGTACATCTGCACTGAGACGGGGGAGGTGCTTGAGGAACACGTGTTTAGCTTCGGACCCGAGTGGAGAACTCATGAGCCGGGAGTTATGGATGTGAGGGTTAGGGCAGGAACCCCAATAACTAATAAAGTGCATGACCACGGCTTCCACACAGAAATCGATGGAAGGACGTACCTCGGAAGGAAGCTCGGGAGGATCAACAAAGAGGTTAGGGCTGTAAGCAGTAGGGAGAGAAAGCTTGTAAGAGCTCTGAGGCTAATGAATGATGTTGTGGGCCACCTCAACCTTCCCAACGGGAACTTACTCAAGAATGAGGCTGGCTCTATACTACAAAGCCTGAGCAGGAAAGGGCTAATCAAGAAGAAGAACTACAAGCGGTTAGTTGCGGCCTCAATAATCCTTGCTGCTGAAGCTACAGGGACCCCCATAGATAAGGGGCTGGTTATGACTATATGTGAAGTGACAACGTCCGAGCTCTGGAAGGCGATGATGAAGATAAGGAGGGACTCCGGAATTAGAATAAGGAGCAAACCCCTTGACCCGAGGAAATTCATCGATAAGATGGCGAATGAGCTGGGGGTTTCAGCAGCTACGAAGGCCCTTGCCCACAGGATCGCAACCATAGCTAAGAAGGATGGCTTGACCTCCGGTAAAGGACCGAGGGGGGTAGCGGCAGCGTCGCTATACATAGCTTCGGTGCTCCTAGATGAAAGGAAGACCCAGAGGGAAGTCTCGGAAGCTGTTGACGTGTCGGAAGTGACTATAAGGAACAGGTATAGAGACTTGATAGATAACCTCATGATTGAGGTTGACGTGTGACGACACCTTAAATCCCCGCACACCACCTAACTTCCTAGGAGGTACTGTTGAGGGGAGAGAATTACGTACTATGCGATGAGGGAAAGGCGAGACTCTGGGTTCCCAACACGGAACTTTTCCGAAGGCCGGACGGCATCTATGAGCCGTCGTGGGCTCCCGTATTTTATAACCCGGAGCAAACCCTCAACAGAGACCTAACCGTGGCTTTGCTTAGGGCGGTTAAGTCTTTCATGGATGAGCCCCGGAGAGCCTTAGACGCCTTCTCAGGGACGGGTGTGAGGGCTATTAGAATAGCTGTAGAGGTTGGTGGCTTCAGCGAAATTTACGCGACAGACATAAGTGCGGAGTCATATGAAATCATCCGTAAGAACATAGAACTTAACCGACTTTTAGGGCGCGTCAGGGCAGTCAGGATCGATGCAAACGCCTTCATGTACCTCATGAAATCAGCTGGGAAGACCTTCTCATACATAGACATTGATCCGTACGGAACACCAGCACCTTACATTCCCGCGTCAGTATGGGCTGTCAGGTCAGGAGGGCTACTGGGTGTTACCGCCACCGACACCGCACCTCTGAGCGGGAGCAGGTGGAGGGCTGGATCAAGAAGGTACTTAGCTAATCTATCACGGTACGACGTACCTCATTACCTCGGGTTAAGGGTTCTTCTGGGGTTCATAGCTAGGGTGGCGGCATCTATGGATAGGAGCATAGAACCGCTCCTCTCCTTCCACAATAAGCATTACTACCGCGTCTTCGTTAAGGTCTCGAAAGGAGCTTCGGGAGCTTCATCGATGCTTCTTGAAAGCGTTGGTTACATCCTGTACTGTAAGGACAGCGGGTGGAGAAGAGTGGTGAGGGGAGGGACACCCGAGCATTTATTGACGGATGTTAGTGGTGAGTGCCGAGACCCTGCCCTGATAGGGCCTCTCTGGGTAGGTGGATTAGGTACCGCAGAAGTTATTCAGTTGACTACATCGGAAATCAGTAACACCTTAAACTACCTCAGCACGAAGGAGAGGTTGATTCACCTCTTACAGCACCTAAGGGAGGAGTCCTCACTGCCGAACGTTTACGACGTGGTTTCAGTAGCTAGGAAGTCACGCGTCAACACACCTAAGCTATCTAAGGTAATTGAGTGCCTGAGAGAGGCAGGCTTCAAGACCGTGAGAAGCCATCTGTGTAGAACATGCGTCGCAACAGGTGCGGGGTGGGAGGACGTAAGGTCATGCGTTGTGGGGGGTTGAGTGGGCTCTCACTCCTCCCCTAGAAACCTTGAGAGGATTACGCACTTCTCCGGGGTGAAGTACCCGCCCGCGCCGCATCTGTTCAGCTCCCTGCAGATGAAGCACGGAATCTTAATCACGGGATTCAGGTTCACAACAATGTTTATCTCAGCCGCCTTAGCCGGTGTGTAAATAAGCTTGTACGTCCTTCTACCTTTATACACCACAGGCTCCCTCTTAATCAAGCCCTTACGTACTAAGCTTAGAACGGCCTTCGTCCCTTCTCTGTTATCAATTCCTAACATACCCCACAAAGTGCTCTGAACAATCCCTCCCTCACTTTTCGTCTTCTTCTTCACAATCTCAAGTATTCTCTGCTCTATACTTACTTCCATTCGACGGCACCCGCACCTTTTAAATATCCGCTCTAAAGCTAATATAACTTCAATGTACACCAAGTTCCTCCAGAATTCTTCGGTGGAGGTACGCCCTGTTCTGCATGGTGACCACATGGAGAATTGAGTTTCCTATGGAGGATGACACCCGCTTAGCGAATTTTCTGTGAACGACTGCCAGAACAGGCTTACGTGAGCGAAGCACCTCCAAAATCCTTTCTTTAAGAACAGGTATCGCCAGCTCCATAGGCCCAACCTCATCGACCGCTATGACGTCAGCTTCCGCTAAGGCTTTCTCCAAGGCCTTAGTCCCCACTTCTGACGCGCTGCTTTCCTCCACGCAATACTTACCTACCCGTATGCCGGACTCGCAGAACTCCCTAACCCTAGCGAGAGGGACTCTCACACCGCTCTCGATGTCGATGATGTCGAATCCCTCTCTTCTTCCCCCAACACGTACTTCAGGACAGGTGAACCCGGCAACGTCGAGGCCCCTCCTCCTGAGCTCCTTCACCACCCTCATGAAGACCGTCGTTTTCCCTATGCCTGGACGCCCAGTTATAAGAACTTTCACGTTAAGCACTCCCGAACTCCCACGAAAGAATAATCCCGTAAGGCGTCATCCCTCTGAGCTCTTCCGGATCTTATGAAGCCTTATCTTATTCAAGCTTACCTGAGTTGAGAGCTCGTCCCTCACAACCTCAACCCTGCTAGGGGTTACTAGGAGGTGAACGTTACTCCACGCGAACTCAGAAAGCTTAACGCACTCCGTAACCTTCTTCACCACCTTCCTCAGGGAAAATTCCTTAGAAGTTGCGTCAATGACGGTCTCCACATCCTCACCCTTAACTATGTAGTCAGGGGCTGACTTCCTTAGCTTGTATGCCTCCCCACCCTCAACGATTTCCTTAATCACATCCGTAGCGTCGGCCTCAACCTTCCTCCTAGCTTTATTCATGAAGTCCTCCCTTATCATTTCGTGGTTCACCGACATCACTGCGTCCGTACCGAAAAGATTAACGAGTTTCTCAGCAGTTTCAATCGTCACCATCCCCCCTTCCTTTTCGTACGTGTAAATCATCTTTCTGGAGAGGTTCAGGGCATACGACGCATCACCTAGGCTCATCTCCTTACGAGCTCTCTCCCTCTTGATGGCGTCCCTATTCACAACTAAGTAGAGATCGCCTTTCCTGTAAAGCGCAATTATTTCGTTGGGTTTGTTGTAAAGGTTGTCCAGCGTTCTTTCATTCATTAAGTAAACGCCTTCCTTCTCGTATATGATGTTGTCGTAGAGTGATGGATCATCGCTAACCGCTATGGGGATGGAGTCAAGTGCGAGGGAAGCTTTCCTAAGGTCCTCGGCCTCCTCCTTAGTGATTCTGGATCCTGACTTAATCCTCAGTACCGCGTTCTTGCCGTCCTTCCCCACCGCTATTAGGTCGATGGACCTCTCTCTGTAGCTGGTGGGGAACTTCAGCGGGGCGTACTTCTTCCCCGCCCGGCTCAGAGTGTCAACTACCCTGCTGAAGAGCCTCCTTAAATCCTCTCTTCTGTCCCTAACTCTTGAGCCTTCCTTCATCTTCCCCTAATAGATAATTAGCCTTCAATTAACTAAAATCCGTTTCCATTTAAACTGTCTAAAAATCACCTCCTATATTGGGCGAGAACCATAGCGTGGTCTTTGTCGTAAGGGTCGAGGTGGATCACGTCAAGTATTTCGAAACCTCCCTCCTTAAGCGTAGCTATTTCCTGCCTGTAGACCTCGTCGGGCTCCCTAGTAACGTCTATGCTTCTGGCCTTGATGGCCATGTAGAGGTAACCCCCGTCAATAAGGAAGTGCTTTGCGTTGACATTGACTATAGATGCTTGATTCGGCTGCGCTACGTCCGCATACAGGATTTCAGCGTAGTCAACTATGTGGCCGTACTTGCTTGGGAACCTCGCGTCCGCCAGGATCGGGATAAGGTTTTTCCTCTCCTCGGCGACCCCCAGAAGCTCCCTCACAACTCTGGGGGCGAACTCAATCCCGTAAACCACGCCTTCAGGACCCACAATGTCTGAGATGTGGCTTGGCGTAGTACCTGAGCCTGCCCCAAGGTAAAGCACCCTACTCCCCTCCCTGATGTAGAGCTCCTTAATCCCTTTGAGAAGGGCTGCGGAAAGCTTGCTTCTGTAGGAATTCCATTCCCTGTACTCAACTTCACCGAAGCGGAAGAGCCACTCGCCGTATACCTTCTTCCCGGGGGTTAGGTTCTTCGTAGCTAACCTCGTGCTGCCGTCCTCAAGCTCGACTACGTAAACCCCCTTATACCTGGGGTGCTCCGTTACCTTAACTACCTCCGCCATCACTCCTCACCTTTTATACGTTGTTGGCACCATTATTTCTTACCTCTTCTTTTCCTCCCTAACTTACGTCTCCCTCTCGGGCGGCGCCTCCTCTCCTCCTTAGGCCTCTCAACCTTCTTAGGCGGCTTGGCATAGAGCTCCTTAATCTCCTCAATCCTCTCGACAAGTTCCTTCTTCAGCTTGTCAGCTATGTACCTCCCTGTGAAGTAATCGGCCTTAGCCGCTATTGCGAGCTTAGTTGCTAGGGCCCTCGCTATCTTACCCCTCTGCCACCTCGGAGCGGAGTGTATCTCCGGGTACTGGAATATTACGCCGTGCTTCGGAGGCCTCCCACCGGTTCTAAGCGCCCTGAACAGTGCTTTCTCCGCGCCCAGCACCTGGATGGTGCTGGCCGGCATCTTAGCTAAGTTCTCTAGGCTGCCCGCAAGGGACAGAAGCCTCGCGCCGAGAAGCGGGCCCACCAACTCAGTTATATTGGGGGCGACCTCCCTCATAACCTTACTGATGTATTCCGTTAGCTGGGTTCTGAGGTTTCCTAGCTCAAGCATTATGTTAGCCAGTTTCTTCATCTGCTCGACGTCGAAGTCCGAGAGCTCAGCCCCTATGCTTTTCTTGGATGCCTTAACTATTCGCTCGGACTTCCCGGTCCCGAACCCAAGCCTCCTCAGGGACTCCACCGTCATCCCTGACCTATCGCCGATTTGGGACACCACCTTAGCGTAGTTGAGGTGGTCAGCAACTAAGTCATCTAGCTCAGGGAAGTGTATGCTGTACCACTCCCTAAGCCTAGCGGCGAATAGGTTGATTGTTTTATCAATGTCGTAAATACCCCTTATGGCTTTTATCGCTAGGGGGGCGCTGAAAAAGGCGCCCCCTTCGGAACAAAGCCAAAAGGGCCTTTTG
>JAGHCP010000060.1 GCA_021160415.1 Desulfurococcales archaeon | reverse complement strand
TTAAGAAACACCCGGGGGTGGACAGGGTGTGGATACCGGGGGAGAAAGTTTGGCTCACCATGAGAACTAGGAAGATGATAGGTATACCGCTCCACAGGGATGTCGTGGAGGATCTGAGGAGAATCGGTGAGGAAGTAGGTTTTCCCTTCAGCCCAGCTTTATAGGTGTTCCCTCTCCCATCACTTCCCTTAAAGTCATCAGGTTAAGAGCGGACTCCGCTATGTCGAGGCTGTAGGCCTTAACACGCCTTACACTGTCAAGCACGACATTAGCTTCAGGGAAGGGCATCAATGTAGCCACGTTTTCCTTCACGGCCTTGTCAAGAACCTCAAACTTCTTCGACGCCTCAAGGACCTTAAGCACTTCACCCCTGTTGAGCGTTCTGAAAGCCTTAGAGGAATGTATGTATGCCTCCTTAGCAGCCCTAAAAAGATTCAGAGCTTCATCAGTAAGTATGAGTTTCTTACTGCTCTCCACGAGCTTCTGAGCCATGAGGACCGCATGATCACCAATTCTCTCAACGCTCTTCACCGCTATAACGACGTAGATTGCTTCAGGGAGGGAGGAAAGTCCTATCTCCCCTAAGCTGATCTCACCGAGAAGAGCTTGGTTTAGTTGCCTCATTACTAAGAGGAAGAGTTTATCGACAACGTCGTCCCTTTCTACGACTGACTTAGCTACCTCCTCCCTCAAAGAAATTAGTGATTCCTCGACGTCATCAAGCATCGATCTGACAGTGCTCATCACCTTATCCAGCGCTTGCCTCATAGTCAACGTTGAGGTATTCATTACGGAGTAAAGCGTTACCTCCTCAGTCCCCTCCTCAAGAATCTCCAAACCTATAGCCTTCTTCCTAGCGACCCCGGCGACGTACTTCAGGGTGGAGAGCTCCGCACCCTTGACCTTTATTGTGTCATACCCTGCGAGGTAAGCGGAAAGCACCTCCATTACGGAGGCATCTGGGTCATTGCTGTTGACCCACACCTCCCTAACCCTCCATACCTCCCTCCGCATCGATCTTAGGGGGTAAACCTTCAATGAATAGTCTGGCATAACGTCAACACTTAACTCATCACCAGCGCCTAACCCTAAATTCCTAACCCACTCCTTAGGTAGGGAGACAGTGTATGTGGATTTGCCCGTTAACTGTATCCTCCGCCTGAAACTGCCCAGTATCCTTCACCATCTATATAGATGTATATAGAATAAAAGGATGTTTATTGAGGCCAACATATAATTGCAGCAGAAATATATAGATTCACTTAAAAACAACCCACGAGGGTTTCAAATGCGTGGGCGCAGAGCTGCTCTAGGCTTCGCATTTCTAATCGCCGTGATTGCTGCAGTGACGGCATTCTACTTCACAGGGATGCAAACCTCAAGTCATCAAGTAGTTAGATTGAGAGGATCAGGAGCAACTTTCCCTCAACCACAGCTTGAGGCATGGATGCAGGAATTCATGAAGGCACATCCTAACGTAGAGGTCGAGTACTCAGGGGTTGGGAGCGGTGCGGGCCAGGAACAGTTCTTCAACGGATTAACAGATTTCTGCGGTAGTGACCCCCCACTTACGCATGAGGTATGGGTAAAGCACAGAGGTGAGGTTCTGCAAATACCGTATGTTCTAGGAGCGGTTACCGTGGTCTACAACCTCCCCGAACTTAGTGGGGATGAACACCTGAACGTGAGCGGTGAGGTCCTCGCCCTGATGTACTCGGGCCAGATAAAGTACTGGGACGACCCGAGAATCCTCGCCCTTAACCCAGCCCTGAAAGACGTGTTACCTCATAGGGAGGTTGTAGCGGTTCACAGATCGGACGCTTCAGGAACGACCCAGATCTTCACCACGTTCCTCCATAGCTCAGCACCTACACAATGGCCTGACAGGCTTGTAGGGAAAACCATTGACTGGCCCGTGGACTCCACGGGCAGAGGGATTGGAGGTAAGGGTAACGCAGGAGTCACGGCCGTCGTGGTAAATACGGAGTACTCCATAGGCTACGTGGAGTGGAGCTACGCCATTAAAAACCGTTTGAGAGTCGCCGCCGTACTGAATAGGGAAGGCAAGCCCGTGCTGCCCTCCATGAAGTCCATCCAAGAAGCCGCTTCCCAGTCACTCACCTCAGGCCTCATACCCTTAGATCCGAGGGAGGACTTCAGCAAGGAGCTCCAAGCCATAGTTAATCCACCAGGGGATGGGTCTTACCCAATCACATCGTTCTCCCACATAATCATATGGACCAACTACACGGATAGGGGTAAACAGGAAGCGCTCAGGGAATTCATCATGTGGATCATGAAGGAAGGACGTAACTACATGGTTCCCGGGTACGCACCTGTACCACAGCAAATAGCTGAAATAGGTTTCAAGGCAGCAGAGATCTTAGCCTCCCCGTAGAGGCGTGGAGGTATGAGGTTCGGTAAGCCCGTCGGAAAAAGCGATAAGCTTTTCTACCTATCCCTAATGCCTTTCGCAGCCCTAATCCTTGCAACATTCACACTAATATTCATAGCATTAGTCAAGGAGTCAATCCCTATCTTCCTTAAGGAAGGCCCGAGATTCATACTCTCAGCTACTTGGGCCCCCTCTGAGAGGTCCCCCTCTGAAGAGTTCTACGGGGTGCTTGCACCGATTATAGGCACCCTGATAACTTCAGGTGTTGCGATAGTGATTGCGTTACCGGTAGCGTTAGCGCTCACAGTATTTCTTGAGGAGTTCATCCCACCAAACATTAAGGGGGTTCTCAGCGGGTTGGTTGACGTTATGGCCGGTCTCCCGACGGTTCTTTACGGTTTATGGGGTGCCTACGTTCTTGCCCCTTTCCTCAAAACCTATGTCCTTGCCACCCTGCATAAGGGACTGTCCTGGCTACCTCTTTTCTCCTGCACGCCGGCAACCCCCTACACGCTCCTAACGGCAGGCGTTCTACTCAGTATAATGGTGACTCCATTCCTGACATCCCTCACTAGGGAGGCCTACGAATTAGTGCCGTACACATACAGAGAAGCAGCCCTCTCCCTAGGCCTGACCAGATCCGAGTACATCACACTGCTTTTATCTCTAATCAGACCAGCAGTTACGGCAGCATCGCTCCTGTCCTTAGGTAGGGCAGTCGGTGAAACAATAGCCGTATCCATGACTGTAGGGAACAGCTTCGCCTTAACCACATGTCTCCTAAGCCCCGGTTACACGGTATCATCGCTGATAGCGAATCAGTTCAGCAACGCGGGTTTCTATAGGTATATGACGAGCGCCCTCTACGGGGCAGGACTAGCCCTCCTCCTCACGGGCCTAGGGCTGAACCTTGTAGGCCTCAAAATAATGAGCGAGTGGAGGTCAGGACTCCATGGCTGATGTAAGGTCATTCAAGGATAAAATGTTCACGGCCTCAGTAATTCTTGGCGCTGCATTAGGGGTCCTACCAGCGCTACACATAGTGGCCTCAGTTATTTTGGAGGGCTCGGCC
>JAGHCP010000007.1 GCA_021160415.1 Desulfurococcales archaeon | reverse complement strand
ATCCGCATGCTTCAGTGGTCCACCGAGATAAACCTGACGAACATACAGAACTACATAGACTTCATGTACGAGCACGGATTGCTTACCCACAGGCTTAACGCGTCTGAGGTCGTCGACCTGCATTTCCTCCCATCAACCGGGTGAGGCATGTGAGGAGATGCGGGGCCTTAGCGTCGATAGCAGTGTTCCTGATTGCCTGGGAGTTCCTAGCAAGGTTCACGCCGCTGGCGAACCCCTTATTCCCACCGCCAACCAGAGTGGCCCTCACATTCACTAACCAGCGATTCCTCTTAACGTTAGCCGTGAACTACGGATACACTGCGGTGAGGGCCTTAGCAGGCTTCGCTCTGGGGTTGGCTGCCGGCATTGCTTTAGGAGTGGCGCTCTCGGCTAAGGGGCTAAGCAGCTTCGTGCAGCCTATAGCCACGATATTCTTCGCGATACCCTCCGTTGCTTGGATACCTCTACTCATAGTGTGGATGGGGGTTAAGGAGATGGCCCTCCCAATCACCGCGTCATTCCTGTGTTCCTTCCCGCCAGTGCTCTACGGAACGATAAACGCGTTCCGCACCGCAGACCGTGAGGAGGTCGACGTGGCCCTAGTTCTGGGGGCGAGGCCCACGCAAGTAATGAAGGACATCATCCTACCTCAAGCCCTCATGAAGGTCATCCCCGTAGTTAAGGCTGAGGCAGTTATGTCGTGGAAAACGGTCTTCGTCTCGGAGATGGTCGCCCTTTCCTCAGGCCTGGGATACTTAGCGATGACGTACTCGTCGACGTTGGAGGTAGCTGATCTCCTGGCTGTGATCTCCGTCCTCGCGTTAACAACTCTAGCACTCATAGAGGGTTTAGATAGGGTCGAGGCTACCCTAGTGAGGAGATGGCTAGGTGGTGATTCGTGGTCGAGGTCCAGCTACGGTCCGTGAGGAACTTCATCCTCAAATCAATCACTGACACCTTCCCGTCCGGTAAGCTGACCGTTGTCCTAGGCCCGAACGGGGCGGGCAAGACCACGCTGCTGAGAGTCATTGCGGGGGTGGAGAGATACGAAGGATCGGTGTTATTCGATGGGAGGCCCGTTGACGACGTTCCCCCGTATGAGAGGAACGTGAGCTACGTCCCTCAGAGGAGCTCGCTCTTCAAGAACATGAGTGTATTCGATAACGTGGCCTACGGGCTTAGGGTGAGGGGGTGCGGGAGGGATGAGGTGCGTGAGAAGGTGTACTCGCTCCTTAAGGCGTTTAAGCTGGAGCACCTTGCTGGGAAGTACCCTCACACCTTAAGCGGCGGTGAGGCGAAGAGGGTCGCTTTAGCTAGGGCGTTAGCTGTGGAGCCCCAGCTCCTCCTACTTGATGAACCCCTCTCAGGTTTGGATGCTGAGGTTGCTGAACTCTTCAAGCAGGAGCTCATGATGGCCATAAGGTCGTTCAGGAGGACGGCGGTCCTCGTCACTCACTCGGTGAGGACGGCCGTTCAGCGCGCCGCCCACCTTCTCCTGCTTTGGGGAGGTGAGGCCCTCTACCGCGGCCCGCCTGAAGGCATCGGGAGGGCTGAATTGCCTGACGAGGTCCACTTCTGGCTGGGTAGCGTGGTGCGGGTTGGGTCGGTTAGGTCAGGCGTTGGCTACATGGAGGCCTCCATAGACAGTGTAACCATCCCCTTACTGAGCAGTGAGGGTGTGGAGGGGGTTAAGTACATAGTTATCCCTCCAGACGCCCTTAAGGTGTGTAGGGAGGGGGACGTGGAGGCCAAGGTGGTTAAGGTCGTTAGGTCAGGCACGTACTACCGCGCTGTGGTTGATATTAGCGGTGTTGTGAAGCTCTACTTAACCACGCCAGCCCCTGTGAGGGAGGGCGAGGTGACGAGGTTGAGGATTCAGTACGGAGTCCCGCTGAGATCCCGCTGAGTGTTAAACCTCGGGATTCATGTGAATCTCTTGTACAGGAGACTTATTACGTATTTCAACACCCACCTTAGTAGGTGGAGGGATGAAGCTATACAATGTGCTTGACGCTTCTGGGAGGATGGTGACATTCAAGGAGGTCGATTCCGCCAGCGTCTACGCCGGAGTTGCCGTGACGGCGTTTGCTTCTGTAGCCGTAGCTGTTCTGGCTCTTCTGAGGCTCTCCTCAAACCCCGTAGTGTCGGGGGCGCTCCTAAGCCTCTCAGCACTTCTAGCAACATACACCGCGATACTCACCACGCTGAGGAGGAAGGTCGACCTAAGCGTTTTCAGGACGACCTTCATAGATACCGACGGCAGGAAAGTGGATGTGGAGATGAGGAGCACCCCATGGATAACAGTAGCGTTCGCCTTCACTGCTGGGTTACTCGTCAGTTCCGCGGCCCTCCTTGCGTACGGTGTGATCCTCCTCCCTACCTCACACGCGTTAGGGATTAAGGCGGTTGTCGGGGGCGCCGCTTCCCTGCTGCTAACGTCGCTCTACGCAGGCATGCTTAACTTCCTTAGGGTTAAGGTCGACTTCCCCGGGGAGTCTTTGAGGCTTAGGGCAGTTTCGGGCGAGATCCTAGTCCTCAGGAAAACCAGGTCCAGGCTCCTCACCTTCGGCGTAGCTCTGAACGTCGGGTTCTCCGCCGCGGCTTTCGCTCTGGCTGGGATAGTCATTAAGCCGGACACCTCACCACAGGTCGTTCACTTACTTGCGGCTGCATTCAGCACCCTCCTACCAGAGCTCCGCCTCCACATACTCGCCCTCCCCGTAGATCTTGTTGGGTGGCAAGCCTTTGCGCTCACAGCTTCCTTGGTGGGTGTGATGTTCACAGTCAGTGCGGGGGTGCTGAGCTTCACTAAGGTTAGGTGCTCGCTGAGCGCGGTTAGGGTGGCCGACCTCCGCCCTTAATTACGGCAACGTAAAAATTTACCGGTAGTAAAACCTAATGAGTTCTTCACGGAGTTAAGTCATGTTTTAATTCCCTCATGCAAGTGTAGGTAGGGCTAATGGAGTTAGGTATAGTCCTGTTGGGGCTGGGGCTTGCCTTCTACATAGCTTGGTGCATAGGCACTAATGACGCCGCCAACCCCACCCAGATGGCTGTGGGGTCGGGGGCCCTCAGAATAAACAGGGCGATACTCCTCTTCGCGTTGTTTGCGTTCATAGGTGCCTCCATTCAGGGGTGGATGGTCATTAAGACCTTCGGTAAGGGGATAGCTCACATCTCAACTATCTACGACGCATTAACCGCTACCATAGCGACAGCTATATGGATAACCCTCTCATCCTATAAGGGAATGCCCATATCCACTACTCAATCATCCGTGGGGGCCGTGCTGGGGATAGGGCTATTCCACGTGTACCTGCTCGGCGAGGCTCAAGGCATCTACTGGGGGGTGCTGATGAAGGTCTTCGCTTCCTGGGTAACCTCCCCCCTAGGAGGTATGCTGCTTGCGGCAGGGCTTTACTTCCCCTTCACCAAACTGGCTGAGAGGATCAGCAAGGCCGGGAAGAACCCCGACAAGCTGTTTAAGTTCCTAGTTATCGCAGCCTTAGCGGGCTCTGCGTACGCCTTCGGAAGCAACGACGTAGGTAACGCGACCGGGGTGTACTACTCAATACTTTCCTCGAGCGGCGCCCACGCGGGCTTCGACTACAGGACCGCCTTAGGACT
>JAGHCP010000032.1 GCA_021160415.1 Desulfurococcales archaeon | reverse complement strand
GAGGGGGATGACCTAGTCCCGCCGATGGCTTGCTTCGGCGAAGGGTACGGGATTCAGGTGGAGTCCCTCACACATGATGAGATGGGGTGGTACTCCCCCACCAATGAGGCGTATAAGGCTATGGTTAGGAGGATATTGGAGAAGGTTGAGAGGAACGTTGACATGATCTGGGACAGTGAGTCGTACTTCATGGAGGACGCTGAGTACGTGATTTTTTCTTACGGGTCCGCCGCCAGGCCCGCGTATGCCGCTGTGAAGGAGTTGAGGAGGGAAGGGCTTAAGTTCGGTCTCTACAGGCCTAAGGCTCTCTGGCCCTTTAACGACTCAGCAGTGCGTGAAGCCGCGGTCAGGGTTAGGAAGGTGTTCGTGGTTGAGAACAATGAGGGGAAGATATTCAGGGATGTTGAAAGGGTCCTTAAAGACAAGGAAGTAATCCCGATACCGCTAATCGATCTTGAGGTACCCAACCCGGACGAGATAGAGGAGGCTGTGAGGGAGTGGTTATGACGGCTCAACCTTCACCTAATTTAAGGCACCCCTTAAGCGACCTCCTAGATGAGAGGAGGCTGCCTCACTCCTGGTGCCCCGGGTGCGGGATAGGGATAGCTCTCGGAGCCATACTGAGGGCCGTTAAGAGAAGGATCGATGAGGGCTACCTAACCAAGGATAAGGTGGTGCTCATAACCGGTATCGGCTGCTCTGCCAGGGCAGCCCTGTACGTAAGCTTCGACTCAGCCCACACAATACATGGAAGGGCGATCCCCTTCGCCACGGGGGTTAAGCTCGCTAAGCCCTGGCTAAGCGTGATGGTTTTCGGAGGGGATGGTGACATAGCCGGGATAGGGGGAAATCACCTCCTACACGCAGCTAGGAGGAACATGGACCTCCTGGTCTTCATGATTTCGAACCTAGTCTACGCGATGACCGGGGGTCAGGTAGCCCCGACCACTCCGAGAGGGCTCTACACGACGACGACCCCCCACGGCAACCCTGAAAGGCCCGTCAACGTGATTAAGCTCGTCGCTTCCCAGAACCCGAACTACGTGGCGAGGGCGTCAGCGACGCACCCGCCCCTCATAGAGACCTACACCTACAAGGCGTTAGGTATGGAGGGCTTCAGATTCATCGAGATAATATCGATGTGCCCGGAAGTGTTCGGTAGGCACATAGGTTACAACGACCCGGTAGCGCTTTACAAGGCAATCAAAAGCAAAACCAAGGTTAAGGCGAACCCATCCCTGGATGAGGCGGACTACGACTGGAACCACGGCTGGGTTCTAGGTGAGTTCGTCGTGAATGAGAATCCGGGGTACTTAAGGATGATTGGGAGGGGTGTGGGGCCGTGAGGAAGGAGTTCCTAGCTTCCGGCAGGGGAGGGCAGGGGATACTTCTCCTAGGGCACGTGCTGGGGTTAGCTGTTGCTAAGTACACGGAACTCTACGTTACGGGTACGGAGTCCTACGACTCGGAGACCAGGGGCGGTGACTCTAAGATAGACCTCATAATAGCTGACAGGCCTGACGAGCTTGACTACTTCAAAGTTAGGAGGGCTGGCATAGCGCTATTTATGTACCCAGACCAGATGCTGAAGTATAAACACTTGGTAAGGCCTGACGCGACGGTGTTCCTCGACACCACCTTCTGCACCGAACCCGCGGTGGAGACCTGGGAAGTGGTTAAGGCTCCCTACACCGACATCGCGGAGAAGGAGCTGGGGGCTCACGTAGTCGCGAACATGGTTGCCCTCGGACACGTTATTAAGAGGACAGGGCTCATACCTCCTGACGCGGTCGTAAGTTCCATCCAGGAAGTGGTTAGGAGGCGGTGGGTCAGCATAGATATTAAGGCATTCAAGAAAGGCCTTTCACTTCCTTAAAACAACTCAAACTTATTACTTGAGATGCCGAGTTTGACTTGTGATTTAGGTCTTAGGGATTGATGTGAGGTGAATTAACTTGCTATGGAGAACCGATGGAGCGCCTAAATGCCCCCGGTGCGGAGGTCGGCTGACGTACTACGTTGAGGCTGAAGGGTACGATGGTGTGAGGACCGTTAGATACGTCCTGAGATGTAAGTCCTGCGGGTACAGGAAGGTGCTGCAGGAAGTCACGATAAGGAAGGGCAGCGACGGAATAATAATCTCCGTTCCCAAAAGGTATTAGGTTTTTAAACCCCTCATTTAAGGGTTAGGTCATCGATCGTTTCTGCCAGCGTGAACACGTGGGGTAGAGGCATCAGGAGCACCAACCCCCCGAACCTGAAGCCACCTACGTTCTTCACCGCGTCGAAAGGCCCGCCGAAGTCAAGGTACTTCCTGAAGAACTCCCTAACGAATTCCTCATACTTACTTACCTCGACGAGGTACGTGTAGGCAGCGAAGAAAGAGGTCAGCATGAGGTCCCAAGCCATGTAAGTTCTCTTACCGGAGTCCACGGCCTGCTCAGCATCGATTACGTACAGGCCGTTCTCACCGACGATGAAGTTCGTGGGCTTGACGTCCCCTAAAGCCCACCCTTTGGAATGTATTTCAGCTAAGCCCTCCGCCAGCTTCTCCAGGTCCTCCCCGTAGTTAAGGATGGAGCCCTCGACGTACTCCCTCTCAATAGTGAGGGACTCCTCATCGCTCTCCAACACGTTGGGTGTCCTGACGTTTTCCCATGGATGGCTGAAGAACCTGAGCTCCCGCCTGAACCTCTCCCTAGGGATCAGCGTGAAGGGGTACGTCGCCCTGAAAATTATCGCTGGAGGGATCCACTTAATCAGGCCTACCTCCCTCGTGAACTTCTTGACTACGTACTTCCTCCCGCCCTCAACGCGGATCTCGGTCTGAGATATCAGCTTATCCATGTTTGGTACTGTTGAGGTGAGGAGGGATCTCAGCTGCTTCAGCAACTCATTAATTCTTTCCGTAGCACTCATAACGACGCAAACCAATAATTCTGTCTGTAAACCCTTATTAATACCGTAGGGGGTGGTCGCTTAAACTCTTTAAACATTTATTACCTCTGAAACTGGTTAATTCATGGCGGGGCGGACGGAAGGAGAGTTTTAAAGGGGCTGCTGAGGTTTAAAGTCCTGTATCGAGCCCCACTGTGTCAATGACCACATGCCGTTACATGAGGGTTATGGCTGATGATTATGGTTTCCGACGAGCTCAGCAGCCCTTAAGTCCCCGTCCGCCCCGCCGCAACCTTCCTGGCGAGCTCAACCATCTTCCCAACCCACTCAACGCCTTCCTCACGGAAAAGCTCAGTTAACCTCCCTTCATCAGCAGCTCTTGATACTCTGGGGTCCAAAGGAAGCTCCGCCAGCACGTCCAAACCTAAATCACCTATTTCCCCGAATACCTTCTCCACGTGTCCGCAGGACGGGCACCTGTAGTAAGCCATGTTAACTACGAGGCCCAGCACCTTAATCCCCACGATCTCGGCGAAGTTCCTTGCCTTACTGACGATGTGCGTAACCATCCTGCCCGGGATGGCCACCAGAACGCCTTCCGGGTTCTTCACGCTTAAGTACCTGGCCACAGTCTGCGGCTCGTCACCGGTTCCGGGCGGGAGATCCACTACTAAGTAGTCCAGCTCACCCCACTTAACCATCCCTAAAAGGTCGAGGATGGCCCTCGTTTTTAAGGGGCCTCTCCACACGAGCGGGAGGTCCTTCCTGTCCAGGGCTAGCTCAACGGAGACTACCCCGACCCCCCCAGCGTCCACGGGGATTATCCTTCCGTCGTCGTCAGCCATCATGGCCTTATCCTCAACCCCCATCAGCCAAGGGATGCTTGGGCCGTGCACATCCGCATCGAGAATCGCTACCCTACACCCCAACGTGCTGAGAGCTATCGCTAAAGAGGCGGCCGTTATGGATTTCCCGACCCCTCCCTTCCCAGACATAACCATCAGGACCTTCTTCACGCCCGCAGTGGCTTCCCTGACCCTCGATGTGAGCTTCCTCATCAGCTCAGCCCTGTCCTTAGGGCTCAAACCGCCCAACAAAACCACCACGTACCCTTAATGCGGAGGTTAATTAGGTGGTTGGTCACCCTCAAACATAAGTCCTTACGTCGGCCTTCCAGGCGGAAACCACCTTGCCTCCCCTTACGACGTACTTAGGAGGGGAGTGCTTCCAAAGCACCTCATGTACTGTTCTGCCGTCCGCCACGACGAAGTCCGCGCGGCACCCACGCCTCAGACCGCAGTACTCAGCACCCAATGCCTTAGCGGCTCTCCACGTCACCATGTCAACCATTTCCTCCAGCTCCCTCCCGCCCATGCTCCACAGGACGTGGGACGTCAGGAAAGCCACTTCAAGCATGTTCCCGGACCCGAAGGGGTAGTGCGGGTCTGAAACCCTGCCCTGCCCTAAAG
>JAGHCP010000108.1 GCA_021160415.1 Desulfurococcales archaeon | reverse complement strand
GTCCTTACTTAACGCTTCGCTGTGAGTATGTTTCTGAAGCATGCCCCTAGTAACCGCGGCGGATACGGAGAGGAACGGGTTAAGGGGTTCTACAGGGTGGTCACTGCTTCCGTAAAGCTTGAGACCTTCTTTCACCATCGAGTTGAAGGCATACACCCACCTCACGCGATCCTCCCCTAAAACCTCCGGGAGCCACCAATCGCTTACGAGGAAGTGGGGCTGAACAACCACGTGCGGTGAGACTTCCCTCAAACGCTCAACAATGTCGGGGGGTGTTAGGGATGCATGCTCTATCCTTAACATATTGCCTGGTAACCCAACCTTAACTGAAAGGTCAAGCACCTTCAGTATTGCTGCGTCACCTATTGCGTGTATCGCGACCTGCCATCCACGCCTCCCCGCAAGCTGTGCGTACCGCCTCATGGCTTCCTCCGAAAGGAGATCTATCCCCACACCTCCACTCACATACGGTTCCCTCAGAAACGCCGTCCTCCCCCCGAATGAACCGTCGGCGAAATCTTTAACCCCGCAAACCTTAACCCGGCCTTCCCAATCTGTGAGAGCTGAGGCGGCTTCCGGCGTGACGTACGTAGCTACCCTCACATAGGGGAACCTCCTCAAAGCTTCCTCTAACCATTCAAGCTGCTTCAACCCGACGCTCATGACGTTGAGGTATGTGACGCCGAACCTTAGGTAACTCCTTAAGTACCTCTGAATAACCCTCTGCGCCTCCTCCCTAGTAGGGGGTGGGGCAAGCCTTAATGCGAGCGACACCCCATCCTCCACGACTAAACCTGTCGGCTTATCCCCCTCCATAACTAAATATCTCCGCCCTTCCTCACCGTATTCCTCCAGAAAACGCTTAAGCGCCGCTGTGTTGAGTAAAGCAACGTGCCCGCAAACCCTAATCAGGATGGTGGGTCTCCCCGAAGTGACTTCATCGATGTCCCACCGGGTTGGGGGTTTTCTATCCTTAAACGAGTTCTCATCCCACCCTCTACCCACTAACCACCCATCCTTCCCGGAGGCGGCGGTCCTGATTCTCTCCCTTAAAGACTCCACGCTGGTGATCCCTGACAAGTCAACCGCGTCTCTTCCGCCATTAGGTATGTGTGTATGTGAATCGTGGAGACCAGGAAGGAGAGTTCTCCCACAGAGGTCTACCCTCCTAGCCCCAACCAATGCCGAGGTTAGAGAGGATTCATATCCAACAACCTCTACGTTGCTTCCTGAGATAACAACGGTGTCGCCATCGACACCGAAGAGGGAGGCATTTACAAGGGCCAACCTCAAGGGGTTCACCTAACCTTGAATGCCTCCAGAGGATATAAGTAGGGGAGTACTCGAGGATGTAAATTATATAGGGAGATCCGTGATGATTACTCGGCGATGAAGAGTGGGGAGGGTGGCTCTAGCCACTGTCCTCACCGCACTAATTATCGCCGCATCTCTGACCTCAATCACGCATCAAGCCTCTGCGAGGGTTCCGACTAAAGTGTTCAGCATGAGTGACCCACTAAATGACGACTCTGGGTACGGAACCTGCAAATACCCTGCAAGCAAATCGTTCCTTCCAGGGGCTTTAGACCTGAAGGCATTCACAGTCGTAGATGCGGAGAGCTACGTAGAATTCGTAGTTAACGTGTCAACGCTCGGCAACAACACGCTAAACCTCCCGAACGGCTTCGACCTGCAGGAGATACAGATATACGTGCATACGTCGGAAGGCGTAGGAGCTGTCAGAACCTACGGGCTCAATCTTAACCTGCGCAGCGTTGATAGGTGGCAGTTCGCGATCATAGCGACGGGACTAAAGCCTGACGCTAACAAGTTCTCAGAAGGTAAGGCATCAACCGCCCTAATCTTCTGGAACGGGACTGCCTCCAGCAAATTAACCGTTAGGACTTCAGGGAACTCCATCATCATAAGCGTACCTAAGTCGGCGATCAGCGAATGGATCGACAATATAAAGAACTGGAGGTACTTCGTAGCTCTAACCCCGTTCAACCCAAACATGCCTTACGGAGTTATGAAGTTCAGCGTTGAAGCAACCAACGAGTCCGTAGGGGGTTGCGACCCTGCAGCGGTCAAAGCAGGCGTGCAACCCCAAGTCATGGATATCTTAGCCCCCAACGTAACTGCCCAGTCACAGATGCTGAAGTCCTTTAACCCTCATGCCGGCATCTACTCCGAGATCGCCGCCGTACCTTACGTTAAGGGGTTCGGCCTCCCGTCACCTGCTGGAACAGTCACCCACACTAAGACAAAGACGGAGACCTTCACTAAGTATGTGTATGGGACGACCACCATCACGAAACCCGTGTTCCAAGAGTACTACGGGGTGTATACCTGGGTTTTGCTTTCAGCTGTTTTCGTGTTGTTGCTGCTGCTGGCGTATTCCCTGCAGAGAGGGAGGAGGTAACTCCTCCCTAAAACAAATATTCTCTGATAAGTAATGATTAAGTGAGTGAATGAGTTGAAGATTAAGTTCTTCCTCATCGACGTCAGCTATGAGGTGAAGAGGAAAGAACCTACTGTGCTGTTGTGGGGGGTTAGCGAGGCAAGTGAGCCGATACTGGTCATGGACAGGGGGTTCAGGCCGTACTTCTACGTCCTGCCAGAGGAGAGTGTGAGGCCTGAAGACCTTCTGGTGAGGTTGAGGGCCCTCAGCAGACCTGCGTCACCTATTATAGAAGCGGAGGTTCTAGAAATGAAGTACTACGGAAGACCGGTTAAGGTCGTTAAGGTCTCCACACTAATCCCTGAGTACGTGAGGACGTACAGGGATGAGGCGAGGAAGTTGCCTGGAGTTGCTGACGTTCTCGAAGCCGACATCAGGTATTACATGAGGTACCTGATAGATAAGGACATATCGCCATCCAGCTGGGTTGAGGCTGAGGTTGAGGAGGTAGAGAATACCGGAAGGTACAGAGTTAAGAAGGTGTTCGAGGTAACCGGCGAGATAAGGAACGCCCCCCTAGAACCACCTCCCGACCTCAGGATCCTAGCGTTCGACATAGAGGTATAG
>JAGHCP010000012.1 GCA_021160415.1 Desulfurococcales archaeon | reverse complement strand
GCTTCTCCTCTCAGGCAACTTCTCGTAGAGCCTCCTCAGCAGATTATCGTAGCTAAGTACATCCTCACCCATCCAGACGCACACCTGAGTACCGTATACCATCTGAAGCTTTTAAGTTAACTAACCCCCAACCTAGATGGCTGCAGTATGAGGGTGTACTTCGAGACCTACGGCTGCGCGCTTAACCGCGCGGATACGTCGATAATGAAGCACGTCCTCATAAGTAGAGGGCATGAAATAGTTGACAACATCAGCGAGGCCGATGCGGTGGTTGTGAATACCTGCACAGTTAGGTTAGACAGCGAGCTAAGAATGATTAAGAGGTTGAAGGAGCTGAGGGAAACCCTCAGAGGTTCCGGGAAAAAGCTAATAATTGCGGGCTGTATGGCTAAGGCACAGCCATATACTTTAAGGAAGTTCTTCCCTGAAGCATCCCTCGTATCCCCCCAGAACATCTTAAGGATAGGTGAAGCCGTTGAGTCCGCAGAGCCCGTCACCTTCATCTCGGGGGTTAGGCCCACTCACGTAATGCATCCGTACGTTGAAGGTGCTTCTGCTGAAATCCCGGTGGCTGAGGGGTGTTTGGGGGACTGCTCCTTCTGCATCGTTAAGGTTGCTAGGAGGAACCTGCGTTCGTATCCGCCTGAGGTGGTGATTCGTGCCGTGAAGGAGGCGGTGAATGCGGGGGCTGTTGAGATCGACTTAACAGCGCAGGACACCGGTGCCTACGGAATAGACTTGGGAGGAAAACCCTCCCTCCCCGACTTAATTGCTGAGATAATTGAGGAGGTTCCGGGAAGGTACTTCATACGGGTCGGCATGATGAATCCGGACAGCCTTCAGGGATTCATCGATGAATTCATCGATGTTCTGAAGGAGTCAAGGGTTTTCAAATATGTTCACCTCCCGCTTCAGTCAGGGAGCGATGAGGTGTTGAGAATAATGAGGAGGAAATACACCTACGATGAATTCAAATCTCTTGTGATTGAGCTTAGGAGGAAGGTTCCTGAAATCTCCATAGCGACCGACATCATCGTGGGTCACCCTGGGGAGGGGGAGGAGGACTTCGAACTCACTAAAAAAGCTGTCAGGGAATTAATGTTTGATAAGGTGCATTTAGCGCAGTACAGCGTTAGACCGAGGACGTTAGCGGCCGCAATGCCTCAAGTCCATGAGCCTGTTAAGAAGAGGAGAAGTTCGGAACTTACTGAGGTGATTGAGGAGGTAGGTACGGTAATAAATCAGGCGTATGTGGGGGCTGTGGGCAGGGGCCGTGGTAAGCAGGAGGTCTTTTAGAGGTTCCCTTATTGGGAGGCTATTCAATTATAAGCCGATCGTGCTGAATGAGGGAGGGCTTGAGCTGGGTAGCGAGGTCTACGTCGTCGTAAGGGGTGCGACGTTCTTCGATCTGAGGGGGGAGGTCCTTAAGGCTTCCTGAGTGAAAGCCCGTCAGCTGTGCTTTGATCTTTCCTCCTGAAGCCTCTCCTCGAAGTACTTCCTCAATTCCTCATCGCTCATGGATGCGTAAGGCTCCGCCAGCACTTCCCTGTCACCTACATTCTTTATGAAGTAATGCACGGCGTAGCTACATATGGGGACTATCTTGAGCCCTTCCTTTCTGGCATCCTTCACTGCCGCCTCAACGAGCTTCCTAGCGTACCCCTTACCTCTGTGCTGAGGCGGCGTGTATGTTTCTATGAGGTAGAGCTTCCCATCCTCGACCTTGAATGACAGCCAAGCCTTAGAGGAATCTGGGAACTTAATGAAGTAAACCATCCCCCTCTTAATTACTTCGGGTTCCTCACCCAACTCTATTCACCCAGCAACCTTTAATTCAGTATTATATCGTTTAATTAATTTTAGAAGCAATCAACTTTATATCCCTCAAAGTCCTCAAAGTTATGAACGTCTGAGGGTTAAAGACGATGGCAGCGAGACTAGACGTGGATATGGTGGTGGGCAAGCACCTCTACGCTAACCTGTATGACATAGATAGGAAAATACTCGATAATGAGGAGTTCCTAAGGGATCTAGTCCTCAGGGCTGTTGAAGCAGCCCACTCCACACTCATAGAGATAAAGTCATGGAAAGTCGGCGGTCAGAAAGGAGGTGTTTCCGTAATCGCTTTAGTCGATGAGTCACATATAGCACTACACACATGGATTGAGTACGGATACGCAACCCTCGACATATACACTTGCGGCTCCCACACAGACCCTTGGGCCGCCTTCAACCTCGTACTCCAAGAACTCAAGCCCAAGAAGTACAAGGTAGGGTACGCAGACAGGTCACAGACCTCCCTCTGAGTAGGGAACTAAAATTTAAATTAACCAGGTAACAACCTTCATTAGTCCTGGTGCCGCGGTAGCTCAGCCTGGTGGAGCGCCGCCCTGGTAAGGCGGAGGCCCCGGGTTCAAATCCCGGCCGCGGCTCCAAAACCCAATTTCGTATCCCGTCCACAGCTTCCTGCCATAATTAATTGGTGTAGAGAACAAGGCCCCGAAACTTCCCATTCAGCTACTCACGCAGTTTAACAGATCCGCCTACCTGCATAGGGCAGTGGCTGTGCGGGGTTGAGGATCAGCTAGCAATTATTATTCTCCACATCAATATATTTCTTGGATGAGGCCTTGGTTCTTCTCTTCGATATGAAGGAAGCGGTTAAGAGATCACAGAACTCAATAAGGGAAATCATTAATAAGTACGGCATCCCGGAACCTGTGTTCCTTAATGAGGACGACACTATTGAGAAGCTCATTAACGCGTTGGTGAGGTACAGGCGTGACTGCGTCCTCGTCAAGGATCCTGAGGGGAAACTAGTAGGGATAATTACGTTGATGGATCTTCTCAAGATTTTCAGGCATGAACCTAAGAGATCCCTGCTTCTCCGCGTGCCTAAGGAAGGTGTTGAGAGCGGGGAATCACCTGTAAGGAGCATCATGAGTAAGAACCCGCTGAAACTAGGTTCAGAGGAATCCATTATGAAGGTCCTCGAACTCATGCTTAAGTACAGAATATCCCACGTCGTCATCACTGAAGGGGACGCCGTTAAGGCAGTGATCACTAAGAAGATCATTCTGGCTGAACTCCTGGGTCTGGACACCCTTAAAGCGATCACCCCTGACCTAGGGTGCTGAGTGTTGCAAACAACGGAGTTTTTTGTCCTCCTCGATATACTTCTCGCTCTTTTCTTCGCTAAACTGATGGAGGAGGCCATGCTCCGCCTGAAGCAGGCCCCCGTCCTCGGAGACATTCTAGCAGGGATCATCGTAGGTCCCACGGTCCTAGGACTCATAACCTCATCCGAAAATATCGTGCCCATAGCGTGGTTGGGTATAGTTATCCTCATCTTCATGGCGGGTTTCGAGGCAGACATTAAGGAATTCAGGAGATACGGATCCAAGGCTGCCTTGGTAGGGCTCGGAGGGGTCATCACCTGCTTCGGCATGGGGTACCTCATCGGCTTAATGTGGGGTTTCCCCCAACACACCTCCCTTTTCTTAGGCGCTATACTCACACCCACATCTGTAGGCGTCACAGTAAGCACGCTGAGTGAACTCGGGATAATTCATAAAGAAACAGGTTACGTCATTCTCGGCGCCGCAGTATTCGATGATATTTACGGCGTTATAGTTCTTACAATCATCTACTCACTTATAAGTGAGGAGGGCTTAACACTCTCGAACTATGGCCCCCTAATAGTGGGGGGTTCAATCCTAGCCCTCATCGTCGTGGTAATGCCTAGATTCACCCACCACATAGAGAGGTTAATAGTCCACATAAGGATCAGCGAGGCCCCACTCATACTCCTCCTACTGCTTGGCATGGGCGGGGCAACGCTTTCAGCATATTTCGGCCTCACCCCAATACCTGGGGCCTTCCTCATGGGGCTCGCTCTCTCCGGGATTCACTCCCCCGAAGCCCTCAGAACGGACTTCGAGGTCCTTGAGAGGGTTATAACTCCCCTCTTCTTCGTACTCGCCGGAATTCTCCTGAACCCCTGGGTAGCGACACCCAGTGAGGCAGAGATGACCCTGATACTTGCGATAATAGGTGCTGGGCTAGCAGGCAAGGTACTGGGATGCGGCTCAGCGGCTAGGGCCTTAGGTATCCAGGCAAGGAACGCGTTAGGTATAGGAATAGCGATGATGCCTAGAGCAGGTGTGGACATAGTCATAGCTGTTGTGGGACTGTCCCTAGGAATAATAAATCAGACAATCTACCTCTCAGCTCTGAGCCTCATATACGTGTCCTCCCTTCTAACGCCACTACTCGCTAAAGCTCTGCTGAAGCACACATGAAGGAAAACAGTTGTTAAGGGGCGCTCATTCCGGATCTCGGTTTTCAGGCGGCAACTCACATAAAATAGGAATCCACCTCGATACATTGGAAACAAGAACATCTCTAATCCGCATTTCATACAGCATGGATAAAGCAGAAACACGAGCCTCGGCACTACTTATCATTTCCCAAGAACCTTAGCACCCACCTGCAATCAGCGATTATTTCCACGAGTGACGCATTCACTCCTCTTTATATAGTACGTAGACGAAAACACCCCACCCCAAGGTTTCGAGCGCCTGAACTATGAGTGAGGGCGTGCTTATGGGTGCGTGACTCCCTGAATCGATTGAGGTTTTCATGATGCTTGCAGAGATAAGTAACGCGATGAATATCGCCACCCCTCTATGCAGCCTCGAATTCGTGACTTCCTGCCACTGGTAGAACAGCGCAAACGCTACGAACTCAAGAACTATCTTCATACCCAAGAACGTGAGGAATATGGACTTAAGGAGAAGCTCTAATTGAGTTTGAATCATGTCTCCCGCCTTCTGGTGTGGAGGGTTACCGTCTGACCAACTCTCTCAACGCTGACCTCAACATCATCCCTCCCTCCGAAGTGCTTCAGGAGCAGGGTCTCAATAACTTCAGCAACCTGCTCCGACACGGCAGTAGCTACTGCAGTAACTGCTTTTGACGTGGCCTTAACTCGGAAGTCCATTACCTTACCACCCACCTTCAATGTATCTAGTAACTCCATCAGCTCTTGGTGAAGGGTTTGAGGGGCTGAGTCCTGCGCCTTCAGCAGGGTCAGCGCCCTGTACACCTTAGACATCACCTCAGCGTAATCATCTATGAGCCCCGCCGATT
>JAGHCP010000053.1 GCA_021160415.1 Desulfurococcales archaeon | reverse complement strand
ACGTACTCCATATATGCGAAATCAAGAGGCATAATAAATCGTAACATTGGGTGATGGAGATGGGTGCCTATATTGCAGGCGTGGGGATGACCAAAGTTGGAAGGCATTTCGACCTAGGCCTAAGTGACTTAGCTTTTCAGGCAGTAAAGGAAGCATTGAGTAATGCTGGAGCTAGCATTGAAGAAGTTGATATGTTAGTCGTTTCCTCCACCTTCTCGCAGATCATGGGGGGTCAAACAGACCTATCGACCATACTAGCACAGGAACTTGGGATAACCATACCTACCCTTAGGGTAGAGGCTGGGGAAGCTTCGGGGGCGGTGGCACTTAAGGTCGCCAGCGATGCCGTCGCATCACATGCATCAAGAGCAGTGCTTGTCGTAGGTGTAGAGAAGATGACGGAGTTTCCCTCAGATAAAGCGAATTCCGCTCTCTCCTCCATCCTGAACTATGAGGCTGAAGGGATCAAGAACATAGCGCCTGTTAATTACGCAGCGCTAGCAATGAAGGAGTATATGAGGAAGTATGGGGTGTCGAGGGAAGACCTATTCACTTGGGCAGTGAAAATGCATGAAAACGCTCTCAACAACCCCTATGCTCACCTCCGCTTCCGGATTAAGCCTGAAGCTCTTCAGGCAGCTCAAATAATTTCAACGCCTATAACACTGTATGACATGCATCCATTAAGCGACGGCTCCGCGGCTGCACTTATAGTGAGTGACTCCCTCAAGGATTCGTTCAGCAGTAAATGCATTGAACTCACTGACATTGAAGGAGCTTCCAGCCCTCCGTACTACATGAGGGATGATTTCACATCTCTCCCATCCCTCCGTGAAGCCTATCAAATATTAAAGAAGAGAACAGGCTTCGAAGCAACACCTGATGCAGCGATCGAGGTTCACGATTCCTTTAGCATATACGGCGTCATATCACTGGAGGAGTTAGGGCTGGCTGGGAGAGGTAAAGGTGTGGAAGTCCTAAACGAATTAGATAATATTAATGTGGGAGGAGGTCTGAAAGCCAGAGGCCATCCAGTGGGGGCAACACCTCTTTATCAGTTAGCGGAGTCTGTTCACATGCTTCGGGGAGGGTTTGCAGGAAAGACCTTTAATGGTGATGAAGCGTTAATACACTCCATGTCCGGACCGGATAACGCTTCCTGGGTACTTCTATTAAGGAGGTGTTAAGCTTGAAGAAATCGATATCAATATTCTGGAGGAGGAAAAAAATACACTACGCAATACCTCTAGGGAAGTGCATGAAATGCGGTAAAGTGATTTACCCACCAATGAGGAGGTGTCCTTACTGCGGGTCGGAAGACATAAAGGTAATCAGGTCTAAAGGGATTGGAACTCTTCTCAACTACACAATTAGTTACTTCAGGAAGGAAGGTGATGAAGCTTCCCTTCCTCGAATAGTGGGGCTCGTAAGGCTTGATGAAGGTGCCATCATACCTGCTGAGATTGTTGATGTGGATCCGGAGGAGGTTAAGGAAGGTATGAGGGTCGAGGCTGTGTTAAGAAGGCTTTCAAGTGATGATCCTTACGGGTTAATATATTACGGCTTGAAGTTTTCACCTGCTTTAAATAAGTAAGAGATTTTTAAAGTATGTCACTAAGGTTTAAAAACAAAGCAGGAAATATATGAAAGGGTGTCTCTTACGGTTAAATTTGAGAAGCTTCTAGCCGGACGCTCAGAGCTGTTTAGAGCGTCCGAGGTTAGAGAACTATTGAAAGTTACTGAGGGGGGAGACGTAATTAGCCTGGCAGGAGGGTATCCGGATCCCCGTGTTTTCCCGAAGGACGACCTAGCTGAAATAGCTAAGGAGGTCATTTCCGATGAGGCCTCGAGGGCTCTTCAATACTCACCCACTGCAGGCGTAACTGAGTTTAGGGAGGAGCTCAAGAAGTTCATGAGGCGTAGAGGTGTAACTGTTAGATCAGACGATGACATCATCGTGACTACTGGTTCCCAGCAGGCCTTAGACCTCGTCGCCAGAACCTTTGTGGAGAAGGATGATGAAATAATCGTCGAGTTGCCGACATACCTTGCAGCTCTAAACGCGTTCAGACTGTCGAAGCCTGGCATGACGGCAATACCGCTTGATGAATCAGGCATGAGGACAGATATTCTGGAGTCTGAGATTAAGAGGCTAAAGTGGCTTGGGAGGGAGATAAAGTTCATCTACACCATACCTGTAGCTCACAACCCCACAGGCATAACCATGTCGCTAGAAAGGAAGAAGGAACTCCTAGAAATCGCAAGCAAGTATGACCTGGTTATTATTGAGGATGACCCTTACTCATACTTCGTCTATGATGACGGCGTGGATATCACACCTATTAAAACGCTGGATAAGGAAGGCAGAGTTGTGTACATGAGTACATTCAGCAAGATACTAGCTCCAGGGTTAAGGATTGGGTGGGTTCTAGGCAATGAATACGTAACCAACGTTTTAGAGAGAGCTAAGCAGACAGCCGATTTACATACATCCACATTGACGCAGATCATAGCGATGGAGGCATTAAGAAGAGGTGTCGTCGATAAAACCATCGATAAAGCTAGGCAGATCTACCGAGTGAAAAGAGATGCTATGCTGGAAGCTCTGAAGAAATATATGGTTGAGGAGGCTTGGTGGCCGAACCCAGTAGGTGGGTTCTTCGTAATGGTGTTCTTACCGTCCTATGATATAGACACGAAGAAGATGCTTCCTGAAGCCCTGAAGAAAGGAGTTGCTTACGTGCCAGGAGCCTCATTCTTCGCTAATGGGATGGGTTGGAACACTATGAGGCTTAACTTCAGTTACCCGTCACCAGAACAAATAGATGAGGGGGTTAAGAGGTTAGCAGGACTTATCCAGGAGAAGCTTACTGGGGAGAAGGTTAGGATAACGCCCATAAGCTTCTTCAAGTCAGGCGGCATGTTTTAAAAGGGAACTTACGTCTACCTAACCCAAACAACCCTCCCATAAAACTTGCTTAGGGTAGGTATCTCTTCCAGCTCAGACGTGGTTGCTATATGGTCCTTCAGATCATTCACCTTCAGAATCTTCAGGGCCTCCTCACCTTCCTTAACGCCAGTAAACGTAGGAACTTCCAGGGTGACTTTCTTCCCCCTAAGCGAGTATGTGACAGGTATCGTTGGGCCTGATTGAGGGAGGAAAATAACTGATCCACCATTCCTTACGTAGGAAATGGATTTCATGACGTAATACGGATTTCCAGTACTGACGATCACGGAGTCAAACGAGTTATTCTCTACGCGAGATGCTTTAAGGACCTTAATTCCCCTCTCTGCGAGGTTCTTCAAGTATCTTTGCCCTTCATGTTCGGCGCAGGCAACTACCACATCATGGGTATGTAAAATGTTTAGAGAAGTAACTAAGGATGTGAAATTACATCCTATAATTAGGACCTCTTCAGCATTCCTCACCCTT
>JAGHCP010000078.1 GCA_021160415.1 Desulfurococcales archaeon | reverse complement strand
GGGTTGTGAAGCCCGTGTTTGAGAGCGTGAAGAAGGCATACGCTAGGGTGAGAAGGGTTTACTGGTGGTTCAGCACCGACCTCGTCCACCCTTCAGGGGAGCTAGGGGTGCCTGGGTTTGGACTCGGACCAGGGGATGAGAGGCTGGCTCATAAGCCGGATGAGAAGGTCGGGGTGGTTGAGCTAAGGAAGTGCGTCGAGGAATACTTAATGTTGGTGAAGGCGCTGAACAGGGCTCTACCGTAGAGCAGGGCGTAACGCGGATTATTGCTTAACGCGTTTCACACAACCTCTTGGAAGTTAGAGCTTGCAACTCCAGCTACCGTAGTTTGTGTGTGGACAGCCGCTGATAGAGTAATTAGGGGTTAGGATGTAGATTTAATTTGAGGATTCAGGGACTTGGTGAGGAGATCGAGGGTAGGGATCTCCGCAGATCTCTCGTCAGCCCTCCTCATAGGTGTATCTATAGCCTTCGCTGTAGTGATGTATGCGTTTCTCCCAGGCTACGTTTCGCAGCTGAGCTCGGGCGGCACCAGTACAGGCTCGGACATCATGTCGGTTGACGGCGTCAGCAGGCTCCCTTCAGGCGGGTTAAAGATCTTCGTGAGGAGTTTAGGGAGTAGGGAAGCCAGCGTTAGGTCCGTGTATATATACGACACCTCGGGAAACCTAGTCCTTACTTACCGAACTGAAGTGAGGGTCGAACCCGGCAAAGTATCCCAGGTAATCATCCCCTCTATCTACCTCTCGAAGGTAACGGAGAAGGGTGTTGAGGAAGTTAGGCTTAGGCTTGTTTCGGAGGCGGGGGAAGTCGCGTACTCCCTAGAAACCCCTAAGATAAGGTTGAGGAGAACCAGTAATGTGTACTTAGCTCTTAAGGCTATCAGGAATAGGAGCGGGAGAACCCATTGGGTGGTCTTCAACTACGTCACGGGGGAGTACCTCCTCTACGACAACAGCACTGCCGTGGTTAAAGGACCCTATGAAGGGATAGCCCCAATCCTAAGCGGCGTCAATGAATACACAATAACGACTTCCTGGGTTAAGTGGGGTGAGAGACCGATCGATTCCCCAGTTGTTATAGTCATCAACCCGACAGGAGGTGATGAGAACTGGAGCTTCACCTGGCACGCAGCGGGGAGGACATCGAAGTTCTACCTGGAGAGGCTTCCAGGAGCGAAGGAGGTTGACTTCCTCGTTTTCTGGGAGGACCTCTTCAACCCCTTCAGCCCACCTGGGAGGGTTGACGACTGGATGGATCATGTAATTAGGGTGACGTTATTCACCAACGGTACTTACAGGGTGGCCGTATACGTAGCTAAGGGTGGGTTCTCCCATGAGTTCTACTTGAATGTCACTTCACGTAATCCCCTGGCCGGCCGCCTCATCTACATGAAGCCTTTCGGGGCTTACTGGAGGCAGAGGAGCAGAGGTTACTACGTGGCGATGCCTGATAAGATCTTCTACGAAGGTTAAAGGGTTAAAAGCCCCTCACTTACCAAGGTAAGCTATGGCCTCGACCTCCAAGTCAACACCTTTAGGTAGCGCAGCAACTCCGATGACAGCCCTTGCCGGTTTATGTTCCCCGAATATACGTGAATACACTTCGTTGAACTCCGAGAACTTATTTATGTCCTTCATGTATACAGTGACCTTCACGATGCTGTTGACGTCGCCCCCAGCTGCTTTAACAACAGCTATCACGTTCCGGAGAGCTACCTCGGAGGCCTTGCTGAACGGCTCCTTGACCAGCTCACCTGTTGCGGGATCTATGGGTATCTGCCCTGACACGAAGAGGTAGTCGCCCGCGATTACCCCCTGCGAGTAAGGCCCGACCGGTTTAGGTGCTTGCTCGGTGAACACGAACCTCGTTTAGCACCACCGTTATATATTCGGTGTTTAACTGTTAAATAACTACTCAAGCCTGACAATCGAGTAAACACTGCTTATGAATGAGAGAAGCATGAGAAGCATGGCCACGATGTTATTTGAGAACGCTGAGGCTATGATCCCTGCCCCAGACACCGAAGCTGTGAGGTATGGGACCCAGTCACCCTTCAGCTCCTCCTCAGCCCCTGCCTTAGGGGTGATTTTATAGCTCAGCTTTATTCTGAGGAGGCCGAGCAGGGAGTAGAACCCTATGACGGGGTAGAGAACGCCGTAGACGGCTGCGGCCCTCCCCAGCTGGACGGCTGCGGCCTTCCTCTTCGCGGACTTAATGATCTTCCCGAGGTTTATGTGTAGAGCTGCGTAGGTAAGTATGACGAGCTCGGCGAGCGCGGCTGAAAGCATTATCGACATGCTATGCAGGGCTTTAAGGACGTCCCATCCAGGCTCGACAAAGGCCGCGATGAACGCCAGAATCGAAGCCACGGTCAGCGGTATTGATATTGACGGTTGCAGCACGTAGAGAACCATTTCGAGCCTCGTTCCTAGAGGTAAGGGGGACTTCAGGATCTTATCTAAGGTCTTCGATATGATCTCTGAGGCCCCGTATGCCCACCTGCTCTGTTGAATCCTGAACGACTTCAGCTTAGCCGGTACGAGAACCTCGGTTGACCCTTCAGGCAGTAGGTCCGGCATGTACCCCTTCCCGGCGAGCTTAGTGCCTAACCAAATATCGTCTTGAATTACGTTGGGGCCCCAATAACCGACTTCCTCTAAGACGTCCTTCCTTACGGCGGTCCCCGACCCGAGGGGGAATATGAAGAAACCTCCTGCCCATCTCAGCTTGTAAAGCAGGAATGAGGTAGTGTCGGTGTTGAACTCTATTGCCTCCGCCAGCCTCGTGTCCATCAAGCTGTACCCCTTCCACGGAAGCACCACTGCGGGAGGTCTCTCCGTGCATATCTTGGCGTGGAGGGCTGACAGGGTCTCAGCGCTGACTTTAGAATCGGAGTCGAGTATGAGGACGTACTCCCCTGAAGCAACTTTAGCGCCGTAGTCGAGCGCGCCCGTCCTCCCCCCAGATGGATTCTCCCTCCTGATTACCTTCACAAGACCCTCATCGACGTAGGGCCTGAGGGCTTTCTTCAACTCACGGACGTAGTCAGCGTCGTCGTCCGAAATTATCAGTACCTCCCCGCATCTAAGGCTGGATTTCTTAATTGCTTCCGCCTTAGCCTTGGTTGCGGAGGCAAGCATGTCTAGGGGCTCGCCCTTCGTAGGGACGACTATCGAGACGCAGGTTTCGCAACTCCCTCGAGGCACTGCATCTCCGTCTAGGGAGGTCAGCCTGTGGACATGCCTCCTAGCCCCCAAATAGATGATTATGTGGTACCCGAACATCATCACTAGCGTCAGGGTTGCTAGGACTGTTGCGAGCTGCGTCAACATAACGCATTCCTTTCAATTAAGGAGGGAATGCTTTAAACCCCTTCGCCGTATTAGCTTAAATACCCCTCCCAGTAACATATTGTTCGGAAAATTCCGAACGAGGTGATAAGGAAATGATAGGTATAGAGGCACTGGTCTCTCTGCTGACTATGCTGAGGTTGCCTAGGGTCGCTGCTCTTGTGCTTTCTGTCCTGCTTATGGAGTCAAGGCCTATGAGTCTTGGGGAGATTTCCGCTGTCACAGGCTACGCGAAGAGTCATCTATCATCGGCGCTGAAGCTACTTGAGAGCAGTTCGCTCGTTGAGAGAGTCGTTACTGGAAAGAAGGTTGTGTTCAGACCTCGTAAGAAGGCTGTGGAGCTACTCCTCAGGAAGCACCTTCAAGATATCAGGAAGGCCCTCAATGAGGTGAGGAGCAAGCTCAACACTTCCTCGCTTTCGGAATCCATAGACAAGGTGGATGTGTGGTTCAAAGAAATAATTAGGGAGCTAGGGGGTGAGGATGTGTGGTACTCATAACTAAAGTAAACGCATATAGAGCTGCAGTCGTACTCACCGGGAAGAAAATCAGGAGTGGGTATTTCCTGAATATCCTACTCAAGGGGGCTGCCCGGAGGGGAACCCGCAATATAGTGCTTACGGTATTTTCCCCTCTAGGTAGCCCTCACTACCTTGAGGTTCTGAGGGACGTAATACAGAACAACATAGCGAATGCGCTGAATATTGAATTCGGAGGGGATACCCCAGAGGACTTAGAAAGGTTCCTCAGTAACGAGGATGAAGTAGATCTTTTCTTGGATGACCCATCAACACCTTTCGCCGAAAAAGCGAGAGGTTTAGGGAGAGACTTCACCTTAATTCCTTACGAGGAGGTGGTTACGCATGAGTAATGGTTATGAAGTCGTAATCACAACAGATAGAACTATGATGAGTAATCATCATGGGAAGGAGTTCTTGGGATTCATGGCTACAGGCCCAGCAATCGGGATCCCGGAGAAATTGTGGATGTGGATCGCGGCTCCTAAAATTAAGGTTGACAGGGAAGGGAAGCCGCAGCAGGCCCCCTACGGGTTGAGAAAAATAGAAGCTAAGCTTATCGACGACGGGTTCAATGCTGCGATCATAGACCCTGACCACCTCGATAAGCACTTAGACAGTATGAGGGTGCTGATGATCGGGCACCATGACTTCTTCGCGTTTGGACCTCCGAGCAATGAGTGGTGGATGATAACAGGTAAGGAGCCGGTGAACAGGCAGTCGTTCATACGCTTCATGAACTCACCCGCCGTAAGGAAGGCTAAGGAGAGAGGTGTGAAGATAATTGTAGGTGGGCCTGCCGCCTGGCAGTGGCTGTGGGAACTTGATAGGTGGAGGGAGTGGGGGGTTGACACTGTAGTTGATGGTGAGGCTGAGAGGGTGGTGAGCGATTTAGTTCAGAGAGCCCTAAACGGTGACCCCCTACCTGACTACGTCTATGTGGGTCCACATAACTCGCCAAGCATTGATGAAATTCCAGTAATTAAAGGAGCGAGCGTGAATGGACTCGTAGAGATAATGAGGGGTTGTCCAAGAGGCTGTAAGTTCTGCTCAGTAACTCTTAGACCGCTTAGGTATATCCCTCTGGAGAAAATCCTTCAAGAAGTAGAAGTTAACCTGAGGGCAGGTATCGAAAGCGTTCTGCTCCACAGCGAGGATGTGCTGCTATACCACGCGGACGGCGTCAAGCCCAGACCCGAGCCTTTAATAAAGCTCCATAGGGAGCTACTCAATAAAATCCCAGGTGTCGTTGGGTGGGCCCATGCGAGCCTTGCAGCAATCAAGTACGCAGAGGACGAACACCACCTGATTTCAAAGCTCATGAAGGACATACTCTATCCGAGGCAGGACTTCTTAGGTGTGGAAGTAGGTATAGAGACCGGATCGGTTAGATTGGCGAAAATAATTATGCCGGCTAAATCCGCACCATACCCGCCTGAGAAGTGGCCCGAGGTCGTGGAGGACGCGTTCGCTATAATGCATGAGAACAGGATAGTTCCAGCAGCAACCCTGATTCTTGGCCTACCCGAAGAAACCCCGGACGATGTGGTGAAGACTGCCGAATTAATAGACAGGTTAAGGCCTTACAGAAGCCTCATAGTGCCGATGTTCTTCGTCCCTATGGGGGCCTTGAAGAACATGGACTGGTTCAGGAGGAACGCTATAAAGCCTGAGCACATAGAGGTCCTCATGAAGACATTAGATCACTCCTTGTATTGGGCAGATGACCTCATAAACAATATCTACTTAAGAGAGCCGCACCTAGCCCCGGTAAGGTGGGGGCTGAAGTTATTCCTAGGTTACGTCAAGAGAAAAGTGAAGAAGCTGAAACCAACTATCGAAGCGATGATAGAGGCTCAGAGGCCTCCATCAGAGACAGAGAGGGAGGTCTCCCTCACCACGTAGGTTTTTGATCAATTCAAAAACATCGAACTTTATTTCTCTCCACACATAAGAAACACTAAGCCAGGACCGGGACTTAATGTGAATGCTGCTGCACGTGTGCATGAAGTGAGGTAGGAATGAGGTGCAAAACCATCGCTTGCCTGCTAATAACGATTTCCGCGGTAGCCCTAGCATTAGGTTTCGCGGCAGAGGCTTCAAACCCCCAAAGCTACTTCTTCTTTGAATACGGGAGCTCAGGATGCCCGCACTGCGTCCCTCAGCACAAGTTCCTTCTTAAGTATTACGGTGAGGAACATCATTACTTCTGCGACGTAGCCACGAACAGGACGTGCCTCATGTTCTACGTGAGGTACATAAACAGGACGAAGCTACCTCCCCTAGTCCCTCAAACACTAGTTTTCGTGGATGGGAGGTTGGTTGCGGTCGTGATAGGTGAGAATCAGGAGAAGCCTTTCTGGGACTCCTTAATAACCTCAGGGCCGTCTACCCAAATACCTGTTTACTTCGGGAGCACCCCTAAGAAGTACTTAAACGTGAGCGAGTCCGAGATGCCTGAGCTAATCAAGTACGTAGTCCCGCCGCCCTACTCCAGCGAGTTCGTTGAGGAGCTCACAACCCACCGCCCCAACACCTCCGGAAATGCGTCCTCTAGGGAGGCGTTGAGTCTCTGGAGAGGGTTTATGGCGCTGGTTCCTTTAGCGCTGGCCGACTCCGTGAATCCTTGCACCTTCACCTTATACGCGGCTGTACTTGCAGCTGCCTCGGTGGGTGCGGGGAGAAGGAAGATGGTGTGGGTCGGGACCGCCTTCATATCGGCGGTTTTCATCGGGTATCTGGCGTTGGGTATTCTTCTTTCAGAGGGCGCGTCCTTCGTGCCTAAAGTATGGCTGGGAGCTATTGCGGCGGCTTACGGTGCCGGCATAGTGGTGTACGCATTCGTAAGGAAGGACTCGAGGAACGCATGCGTTGATGGCGGGGACTGCAGAGCGTTGAGGATGGCCGACAGGTTCAAGGCTTCAGTAAGCGTTGCAGGCTCAGCAGCCTTGGGAGCGGTGGCGTCATTCACGCTCCTTCCTTGCAGCGGGGGTCCGTACCTAGCGTTCGCAACCATAATCTCGGTTGCTGGAATAGCTGAGAGGCTTGCTCTACTCCTAATATATAATTTGGTTTTCATCCTCCCCCTAGCAGCGATACTGGCCGGTATGGTGGGGGTGTCGAGGGTTAGGGGGGTTCAGGAAGCATTGGTGAGGCATCAAAGGACCCTCATGGCGGTCGCCGGGATCGCACTCATCCTGCTAGGTCTTTACGTGTCCTACTTAACTTAACGTAAGGATTTACTTGCCAGTCCCACGAACGCTAAACAATATTAACGCATGAAAGCATTCACTACACGGCAAAAATTATGAGTCAGGAAAAATTAATTGTAATAGAAGGCGTAAGAGTTTTCGACGGTTTAGGCAACGTCTACGAAAACGGC
>JAGHCP010000102.1 GCA_021160415.1 Desulfurococcales archaeon | reverse complement strand
TCAGGAAGCTGCGGGTTGAGGGGTTAATAGATGGTTACGGGGAGTTCGGGAGGCCTCACTATAAGGCGTTGCCTGAGTCAGTAGTTGTTAATGAGCTCGTGACTATTAAGGTTCTGGAAATTATGAAGGATTTGGGAGGGGTTATACACCTTCACTTAGAGCAGGCGGGTGAGGTCACGGTTCAGAGCGTGGCCTCCCTTTGCGGATGTGCTGACCTCCCAGAGAGTTTGAGGGGTAACGTAGTTCTGCATCACTCCACTGTAGGCATGGGTGAGGCTGCGGAGAGGTTAGGGTTTTCCTATACGCTGACCGGGAGGTTCGAGTTGCTGAGGGAGGCATTCAGCAAGGGTCTTAAGGGATTCATACCTGAGAGTGACTTCGTTGACGACCCCAGTAGGCCAGGCGTCGTCATGTACCCTTGGGAAATATCTGCGGAGGTGAAAAAGCTCCTTGATGCTGGGGTGGGGGAGGATCTGATCTATAAGGTCATGGTCGATAATGTGGTTACGCTTTATGGCGTTGAGCCACCGTAACCCCGTCAGCACCTCTGAACCCTGAGTTGCTCCTTCCCGTACTTGCTGAGCCTTATTATCCTCACAGACTCCCTTGATGACGATACGTGTATGAAGCCCCTGATCTCGAGAATCATTAAGTAACGGATGAGGTCGGAGAACGAGAGGTCTGGGTGCTCCTTCCTAAGCACTTCGTATAAGTCGGAGTCCCTCATGACGCAGGAGTTCTCGGCCAGCACCTCCAGTATTTTTGCCAGTGTATCCACAGGTGAACGAATTAACGACAACACTGAACTACCTCCTAAGGAAGTTAAGGAGGCCTTAAAAGGGTACCGTATCTCATATGCTGTAGGGATGGCTTAAAGCTCTCGGCAACCTCCTCTTCATCCTTCTGCTCCACTCATCGTAGAACTTCACCATATCATCGCTTAATGACGGTTGAACGATCTTTAAGGCCTGCCTGAAGTGCTTCATCTTAACCCTCTTCGCGTTGACGTCCTCTCTCAACGCGTTCATCGCCGCCTCCCTAACGAGGGCCGCTAGGTCAGCACCTGAGTACCCCTCCGTCGTTGAGGCAAGCTCCTCCAGATCAACGTCTCTCCCTAACGGCACCCTGCGCGTGTGGACCTTAAGGATCGATAACCTCGCGTCCCTCTCAGGGGGCCTGACGTATATGGTTTTCTCGAGCCTCCCAGGTCTGAGGAGGGCGGGATCCACTAAGTCAGGCCTGTTAGTAGCGGCCACGATAACGACGTTCCTCAGCCTCTCAATGGAGTCCATCTCAGTCAGTAATTGGCTCACGACCCTCTCGCTGACGAATGAATCGCCTGAGTACCCCCTCACCGGGGCGAGGGCGTCTATTTCGTCGAAGAATATGACTGCGGGGGCGTATGTCCTAGCCTTACGGAATATTTCCCTTACTGCTTTCTCTGATTCCCCTACCCACTTGCTCAGTATTTCAGGTCCCTTAACCGCTATGAAGTTCGCCCCGGACTCCGTCGCCACCGCCTTCGCTAGGAGTGTTTTGCCGCAGCCCGGAGGGCCGTAAAGAAGGATACCCTTAGGAGGGTCGATACCTAACCTCTCATAGCTGTCCGGCATCTTTATGGGCCACTCTATAGCCTCCCTCAACTGCTGCTTAACATCCTCCAAACCACCAATATCATCCCACCTAACCTCAGGAACCTCAACAAGCACCTCCCTCAGCCCGCTCGGCGACACCTCCTTGAAGGCCTTCATGAAGTCATCCATGGTTATGTTGAGCGACTCAATAACCTCCGGCGGTATTTCCTCGTCCAGGTCGATCTTAGGGAGGACCCTCCTCAACGCGTTCATAGCCGCCTCCTTAACGAGGGCCGCTAGGTCAGCGCCTGTGAAGCCGTGTGTCACCTCAGCAAGCTTCCTTAGGTCAACGTCCTTAGCTAGGGGTGCGTTCCTCGTGTGTATCTGTAGTATCTCAAGCCTTCCCTGCTTATCAGGCAGTGGTATCTCTATTTCCCTGTCGAACCTGCCGGGCCTCCTCAATGCGGGGTCGAGGCCGTGGGGCCTGTTCGTAGCCCCAATAACCATAACGTCTCCCCGCCCCTCCAGGCCGTCCATCAGGGTGAGGAGCTGGGCGACGACCCTCCTCTCAACCTCCCCTATGACCTCATCCCTCTTCGGAGCTATCGCATCTATCTCGTCGATGAATATGATTGCGGGGGCGTGCTTCTTAGCCTCCTCGAATATCTCCCTAAGCCTCTGCTCAGACTCGCCGTAGAACTTACTCATAATTTCAGGGCCGTTCACGGGGATGAAGTAAGCGTCGGACTCCGTCGCCACCGCCTTCGCTAGGAGTGTTTTGCCGCAGCCCGGAGGGCCGTAAAGAAGGATACCCTTAGAGGGTCGATACCTAACTTCCTGAAGAGCTCAGGGTGCTTAAGCGGGAGCTCCACAAGCTCCCTAACCCTCTCGATGACGTTCTTAATGCCGCCTATGTCCTCATAGGTCACCTTAGGGAACTTCATAAGGGCGGAGGACTTATCGAGGATCACGATCCGTGTTTTCTCGCTTATTATTACTGGACCTGAGGGCCTCGTCTGCACGACGTAGAGCAGGGCCAAGCTCCCGAGAAGTTGGAGAGGGACTATGTCGCCCTCAACGACAGCGTAGTCGAGGAGCCTCCTCTTAATGGCTCTTAAGGAGCTCTCTGACCTGCTGATCTCTATCGTGGGGGAGCCCAACGAAAACTTAACTTGAGCGGCAGGCTTAACCTCCGCTCTCTTCACGATGACCTTCTCATCCACGCTCACCTCAGCGTTCTTCCTGACGATCCCATCCATCCTTATGATGTCCTCACCCTCGTCCTCGGGGAAGGCAGGCCACACGATAGCGACCGTCTTCCTCCTCCCGATAATCTCAATGACGTCCCCAGGATCCACACCTATCTTCCTCATAACTCTCTCAGGTATTCTGACCTTCCCTCTAGTGGCTTCGTACTTCTTCGCTTCCTTAACTCTAAGGACGTATTCCTTATCGCTTGATCCTCTAACCATGCTTGAATCCCTGCCCAGAAGATAAGGGGGTTTAAGAGTTAATAATTCGGGTTTAAACCCCTAAAAAGCCTCGGTCCTGGTGACGTACTCTATGTCTATGGACGCTACCTCAGGGATCTTCGTAATGTACTCCTCTATCTTAGAGGTACCCCCCTCAAGCTCCTCAGGCATCACTACGTAAACCCTCAGGATGTAGAGGCCGAAGGCTACGTAGACCTTCTCATGCTTCACGACTTCGTACTCCTTAGGGAGGGACGCCTTTATGGCCTCAGCCAGCTTATCCAGGTCGACGTTCTCGTCCGCCGGGTTAACCTTAATTGCTGCCAGCACCTTCGCCAAACCCACCACCTCAAGGCCCTTCGAAGCCGCAGTTAGGGCACTTGTAAGGAATCGCTAGATCCCTGCACTTCCTGCACCGCCAGATAAGCACCGCGCCGCAGTTAGGGCAGTAGAACTTAACGGCCTTCTCCCCAGGAGGTATTACCTTGCCGCAGCTGCTGCATATGGGCGGCGTGGACGCCTCTATTATGACCGGCCTCCTACTCCTTAAATCGCTTACCTGAGCCATTACCTTCAACCTACAGTAGAGGGGAAAACCGGATTAATAAGCGTAGCCCACACCTAAACCATTATCTTCCTTCGCACTCAACAATATAACGGAGAGTGTTCGGGTTGGGGGTTAATCTGAAGGACCTCATACCTAAGGAGGCCATTCACGTCGTGACAGACCTCAAGGAGCTTAAGGGGAGGGTTGTGGCTATAGACGGCTATAACGCCCTGTACCAGTTCCTAGCTGCCATTAGGCAGCCTGACGGCACCCCACTCAAAGACAGTAAAGGAAGGGTAACCAGCCACTTAAGCGGGATTTTCTACAGAACAATAAACTTCGTTGAGGCAGGGATTAAGCCTGTGTACGTCTTCGACGGCAAGCCCCCGGAGCTGAAGGCAAGGGAAATTGAGGAGAGGATGAGGGTTAGGGCGGAAGCTGAGAGGAAGTACAGGGAAGCCTTAGCCAAGGGGAGGGTTGAGGAGGCAAGGACCTACGCCCAGGCATCATCCAGGCTCTCCTCAGAAATGGTCGAGGACGCTAAGAAGCTTCTGACAGCCATGGGTATCCCATGGGTTCAAGCACCGTCGGAAGGTGAAGCTCAGGCAGCCTTCATGGCGGCTAAAGGGGATGCGTGGGCACCTGCATCCCAGGACTACGACTCAATACTGTTCGGCGCTCCAAGGCTCCTCAGGAACTTAACGATTTCAGGGAGGAGGAAGTTACCGAGGAAGAACGTCTACGTTGAGGTCAAGCCTGAAGTGATAGATGTCCCGACCCTGCTTAAGACCCTGTCCCTCACGAGGGAGCAGCTCGTGGACATAGCTATACTTCTAGGCACCGACTACAACCCCGAGGGAGTTAAGGGTGTCGGCCCGAAGACAGCTCTGAAGCTCATAAGGACTTACGGGACGTTGGATAAGGCGTTGCAGGCCCTCCCTAACGCTTCCTTCCCAGCAGACCCTAAGGTGATTAGGGAAGCTTTCCTTAACCCTGAGGTCACCGAGGATTACAAGCTTCAGTGGAGGGCACCAGACGCAGACTCCGTGATGGAGCTCCTCGTGGGGGAACATGACTTTTCTGAGTCCAGAGTTAAGAATGCGTTGGAGAGGTTGAGGCGAGGCTACGAATCAAACATTAAGAGATCATCTAAGGGTCTTGAGGCGTGGTTCAAGAAGTGATTCCTTCAGTAAACCCCCAAATCCTCGATTACGTAGAAACCCGCATTCAGGTTCGGGTATATCTCAGCCCTCGCTTTCCTGACCCTAACCCCACCGCCACGGAACAGCGGGGACGTTATGACTAACGTCTCGAACTCCCCTCCCTCACCAACCGGGCTCACACCGTATTTACGTTTAGCTGCGAGGAGTGTGGGGAGTTCCGACTCCCTTATCACCTTCCCCAGCAGCTTGAGGGGCAACCCATACGCTTGAACCGCAGTCACTATGAATGATAGGTTACGTATTTCCTCACGCATAAGAGCTTCCTGATCCCTCCCCCACAGTGGGGACAAGTGCTTAACCCCTAACCTACGGGCTAGATCATCAACCCTGCTCTTCTGGTACGATGAAGCCACAGCCCCCGTCACGATGTAGTCACAACCATCTAGGAACCCACTCTCCTCTAATGCCTGAGCAAGCTCCTCAACCTCAACCTCCTTCACCCCACTCACTTCAACCCTGAGGGATTCCATCCCCATAAGCTCCGCGTGCATTTCAGCGATCCCTATGTTTACCGTGTGGAACATCCATGAGTCCTGCTTCCTGGACACAACAATGACTAACCTCTTAACTATAACACCCCTCTTTAATGCCTCCATCACTGCGTAGTGGGAGTCCTTACCACCCGTGTATAGGGCGACGCCGCAACTCAGCAATCAAGATCCCTCAGAAGCTCGAGTGCGGAGTTAATGGTTAAGCACTCGCAGTCAACTCCAGGCCTGCAGAGAGCCACCATCACCGCATCCCCATCCACCACATCCTCTCTTCTTAGTATCTCCTCACCGGCTTTGAACCCCTTAAAAGGCTCAACCCCCTCATTTGAGGGGAGGTAGAGCCTGCCCGAGCTCTTCACGAGTATGAGTCCTCCGAGGGCTCCCTCCCTCACAAGTAAATCCCTCACCCTCACCACCCCTCCGTAGCTCTCGATCAGCTCAGCCCCATTCCTCAGTGAGACCGCCCAAGCAACACAACCCTCGCACAGGCCTGAGGAAGGAACCCTGCCCACCACGACCAGGCGTGGAGCAAGGCTCTTAATGAGTGCAGCACCCTCCTCCGTCAGGACGGTGCCTTCGGGCTTCACGCTGTGAACAAGGTCCGCCTCCTTAAGCCTTCTAAGCAGGGTTTTGGTGCTGGCCTCACCCAGCCCCAGCACCCTCATCAATGAAGGCCTGCCGGCAGGGCCTGACTCCAGAAGGAACTTAAGGGCTTTTAACACATGGCACGGTCTGAAGGACGGTGAAACCCCCCTTCTCGGCAGGCATACACTTATTAGTTTCTCAGCCCCCTCCATAACTTACCACATCTTGAAGCGTTCCTCCCACCTGTTTGGGAGGTACCCTTCAAAGCTTTTTACGTGCGCAGGTATTTAAAAATCGGTGCCTTTCCATGAAGAGCCTTAAAGGAAGGGACTTCCTTTCAGTAGCGGACCTCACCCCTGAGGAAATGCGCTTCGTCATAGATACGGCAGTAACACTTAAGCAGCGGTTTTACTCAGGGGAGAGAGTGATCCCTACGTTGTCGGGGAGGACTCTACTAATGATTTTCCAGAAGCCCAGCACCAGAACAAGGATCAGCTTCGAGCAGGCCATGGTTCAGTTAGGG
>JAGHCP010000070.1 GCA_021160415.1 Desulfurococcales archaeon | reverse complement strand
GGACCTCGTAGGCTTAATGAATGCTGGAGTGACCTCCTACTCAGTTAAGAATAGGACGATATCTAAGGCTAAGCTTGCATTACTGGCGTCCAAGAAGCTCTTGACGTTGCCTGCAAGCTATAAGGTGTTGGTGGGCGGTGACGCTACGCTGGCTAAGGTCCTCTCGGTTGAGGAAGAGAAGTACGAGGGGTACGTTTACGACTTCGCCGTCCCCTTCACGAACTCCTTCGTAGGGGGGTACGGGGTCGTGTACCATAATAGCGACCCGTACGGGTGGTATATCTACAGCGTGTTTAAGGTGGGGTCAATCACGCTTTCTTATGAGAGTGAGAGGCTTGCAACCCCTAATGCTAGGTTCTTAGGGGTCTTCACAAGCGATATTTTCGGAAGTAAGAGGTTGAAGAAGGAGCCCTACCTTACTGAGGCGGAGAGAAGGAACTACATAATCAAGGCCACTGACATGGATAAGAAGAGAGCGAAGCAGCTGAGGGCGTATAAGTGGTTCAGAAGTAAGAGGTGGATTGAGGAGATTAATATGTTCCTTAAGAAGGAGGCTAAGCTGGAGATAGAAGCCTTAACTAGTAAGGGGTTGAGGTTCCTTATGGATAAATACATCCCTGAGAAAATAGAGGTTGGTGACTGGGTTGTCTAGCCCTTTAGGAATTAAGCACTTGCTTCCCTTCATGGAGGGCATTAATAAAAGAATTGATCAGACGATGCTCAAATACGATAGGGGTCTCAAGGACTACGAGGCCTTCGTTGAGGCCTCAGATAAGTACTCTTTCAGGGCGCTGGTGGTGCCGTCATCAATGGTTGACTATATTTCCTCAATAGCTAAGACCCCCGTCGCAGGTGTAGCGGGTTTCCCGTACGGGTACTTCCCTCTACGCGTTAAGGAACAGGAAATACGGCATATAGCGTCCGCTGGAGGGAAGGAGGTTGACTTCGTCATCAACATAGTAAACGTAAAGTCGCGGGATTTTGGAGCCGTCGAGGAGGAGGTGAACACCCTCGTTAAGTCGGCTAAGGAAGTCGGGCTGGGAGTTAAGGTGATTGTGGAAACAAGCGCGTTGACCGATGAGGAACTCGCGAGGGTGTCTGAAATAGTTGCTTCTTCGGGAGCTGACTTCCTGAAAACGAATTCAGGGTACGGTTCGAGGGGGGCAACCCTTAGAGATATCTACATCATGAAGTCGGTGGTCGGGGATTCAATTAAGATTAAGGCAGCGGGAGGGATCAGGAACGCGTTAGATGCGGCGACATTCCTCTATGCCGGGGCTGACGTGATAGGGGCTAGCTCGGGCATTAAGATAGTTGAGGAAGCATATGATTACTTGAAACGCTTCAGGGAAAAGTAAGGTTATGGTGCATGCGCTCCTCCAGCAGCCACGAGCTTCGTGAGGTCCGTGATGGTAACTATTCCAACGAGCTCCTGGTTATGTCCTTCAATAAGGACCCCCCTGATCTCCTTATCCAGCATGAGAGCTACGGCCTCCTTGATCTGCGAATCTTCTTGGAGCGTAGGTATGTAGGGCCTCATGATCTCGCCAACCGTAATTCTGCTTAATGTGTCCTTAGCTCCCGACTCCGATAGAAGGTCGATGAACTCCACGAGGGTGTCGAGCAACTCACTCACTGTGAGGACCCCTATGGGTTCACCATCCGACCTAATCACAGGCAGCATCGAGTACCCCTCCTCAAGCATGACTTTCCTCGCCTTAATTAGGGAGTCAGTCTCAAGCAGTTTCCTCACCCCAGCGCTCATCACTTCCCTGAGCGGTGTTTCAGAACCCTTCAGTTCCTTAGTGATTTCCCACTTCGTGAGTAAGGCTTTAACCTCATCCCCCTCGATGGCTGGGATGCTGCTGATTCCCTCATCTACCATGACCCTCGCTGCCTTAACTACTGGTGTGGTAGGTGGGAGTGAGATTAGAGGGTAAGTCATGACTGAAGACACGTGGAGCACGGATGTAGGGAAGACCTTAGACCTCGTGGAAGCTATCCTCGAGATTATGTCCTTCTTCGTTACTATGCCTTCAGGCTTACCATCAGCTAGAACTATGGCTCTATCCATACCTGCCTTCTCAAGGATTTTCAGGAGATTCTCTACGGAGTCGTTCTTGCTGATTGTGGGGAAGTCCTTCCTACCCAGCTCCTCCAAAGTCATGAGGTCTAGGCTCATTCGCTTCACACCTTCCTCAAAGCCCTCAACACATCGTACTTCGTAAGCAACCCCCTCAGATTTCCTTCCTCGTCGGTAACGGGAAGTGTTCCAACGCCATTCTTAACCATGACGTCCGCAGCCATCGCGAGGTCCTCATTCTCACCCACAGTTATGGGGTCCGGCGTCATAAGATCCCCTGCTAGAGGCATCGTGTAGAACCTAACCACGCCCTCGAAACCCCTGCCGACTACCCCCATCCTCTTATAGTACTTCACCCTCCTACGCAGGAAAGTGTCTAGGTTAAGGAACATCACATCGGACTTCGTGATCACGCCCACCACCTTACCTCCCTCACAGACGACAACCTTACCTATGCCCGACTCGTTCATCAGGTCGATCACGTAGTATAGGCTGTGGGTGGGGTGGACTGTCGGGGGTTTATCGTTCATGAAGTCCTTAACTTGAAACCTACCTACGTATTTCTCTGAGTAGGCTCTCACGAGGTCGGCCTTAGTAATTATCCCTGAGGGGAGGGCGCTGCCCTCTATGACAAGTAAAGACCCTATCTTCCTCTTAATCATCGCGTGTGCCGCGGACTTAATAGTCCTGCCAGGTGGGATGGCGTAAACGGGACTGCTCATTATTTCGTAGGCCATGATGTTGGATAGGGGTTTAACGTACCTTTTCTTGTTATAGACAACCCTGACGAAGTCGCTCTTGCTGACTATCCCCTCAACCCTCCTCCCTTCGGCGTCAGTTATCACGACCTTACCGATCTTATGCCGGATCATAAGGTTCCTTACGTGCGCCAAGCTATCAGTCCTATGCGCCATGATTACGGGTGAGCTCATGTACGTCGAAACCCTTGATGCCGTCTTAACCACCCCCAACAACTATTCCGTATATTATGTCCCTCTCGGTTAAGATCCCCTTTAGTCGTCCGTCCTCAACCACTAATGCATGTCCTACGCCCCACTCCTTCATCATCTCAGCCGCTTCCCCGATATCTATGCCCTCCGTCACTGTGAGGAATTTCTCCCTAACTATGGTGGATACGGGAATGCTCTTCAGCTCATCCACAGTGCCGCTCTTAACGACTTTAAACACCTCATGTCCGCCAACTAGCTTGATTATGTCTCTCCATGAGATCACCCCTACGAGCTCCTCTCCTTTAACCACAGGGACCCTCCTGATTCCCGTACCCACCATCAGTTTCATGAGGTCCTCCAACGTGCTTTCCGGAGATATAGTGATGACTTCGTAGGTCATCACATCCCTAACCTTTACGCCGATCGGCTTACCCGCAAGAACCCTCATAATCTCGGACTCCGTCAGCAACCCCTCAAAGACCCCTTTCTTAACCACAGGTACGGCACCAACGCCGTACTTAATCATCTCCTCCAGAACCTCAGCCAGCTTCATGTCGGAATCCACGACCACGGGGTCCTTAGTCATGATTTCGGACGCCCTCACCTCCAACGCCTTGAAGAGGGAGTGCTCGCCCCTCTTAATGAGAACCTCATGTCTCTTCCCCCCACCTAGGAAGTCAATTATGTCCATTCCTGTGAGGACCCCTGCTACCTCACGCTTAGGTGATAGGATCGGAACCATCCTCCTTCCACTTCTGTGCATGTCCTCACATATGCTGAGGACTGGGGTGGTTTCCGACGCGGTCGGCGTTTCCCTAACTATGAGAGGGTCAAGCCTCCCGGGGGCTTCATGAACCCGTGATTTGAAGTTGGGTTTCCCGTCACTCCTGAGCCAGCGGTTCCTTTCCCTCAACCTTCGAGGTGTGTAAATCTTAACCATGATTATGCACCTCAAACCAAGAAACTTAAAGTAAGTGCGGGAGGTACGCCCTTACAGCGTCGCTCCTGTCAATTATCCCAGCCAGCGAGCCGTCATCCCTCACCACTGGGAGCCTGCCTACGTCGTGCCTCAGCATGAGCGAGATCGCTTCCTTAAGGGTCGATGTAGCCTTAACGGTTATTGCGGGGGACGTCATAGCTTCCTTCACTTTAGGTCCGTGCCTAGGACCGCCTTCGGACTCCAGCTCGATTCTGGTGTACCCTTTCTTCAGCAGGTCGTGCTGAGTGATTATCCCAACCACGAATTCTTTCTTGCCCTTCACTACCGGAAACCCGCCGAACCCCGTCTCCATCATCTTCCTCCAGACTTTACTCACAGGGTCGTCTTCCATGAAGTAGATGACCTCCTCACTCATGAATTCAGAGACGTTGATGCTGTGCACCCTGCTCTCGGAGGCGAGGACTTCCTTCAGGTACCTGTCCAGTGTCAGGACACCCACGTATTTACCTGTGGTGTCATTAACCACTGGAACGAACCACTCATCGAACTCTATCATAGCTTCATAGGCCTTCCTCAGATCCTCATTCATCCTGAAAACCAGTTTAGGGTTATCAACCACGTCCCTCACGAGCGCATTGGATCGGGTCGATGATAGCGCTAATATCGTGGTTCGGGTGACTACGCCCTTCAGCCTGCGTTCATCATCGACCGCTGGAAGCATCCTGAGAGCGTAGTCCCTCAGACGTGCCCGAGCAGATGTGAGAAGGTCAGTAAGCTTAACTGAGGGGTAAGAACTGTTAAGGAAGGATCTCACACGCAATGTCACACCATATATAATACCGTTTCTGAGTTTTAATGTTTCAAAGACCTAACAATTAAATCCAGTATCCTGCTCCCACCAGGTATTCTGGACGCTACGTCATCCTCCCTCAAACCAACGAATATGTAAGGTGTGTGACTCAAGGCATTCAAGATCCGCTTAGCTACCTCATGCGGTTTGAGGTCCCCTGGAACAATGACGGCGTATACAACCACGCTGGGGTCCTGACGTAGGATGTCTTCAGGCCCAGCAACCACTTCGAAGTACTTGTCTTCGATGACCCTGATGCCGACAGCTAGCCTTAGCTCCACGTCCTTGATTATGTTTTTCCTGCCGTAGATCATGAAAGACCCTCTCGGCAGGTACTCCCCCGGAGGTGGTGACTTGCTTACCTGCCTTCCCCAAACCCAGAAAGCATCCAGCGCCGCAGCTCCTGCTCGCCACCCCTTACTGTATGACACGGCCATTACTGCAACATCCCTTAAGTCCTCAGAGGGGGCGGCGCCTCCTGACTTCAGCACAAACGCTGATGCCCCATGGATGGATGCGTGCACAAAAATGTCGTCATCCCTGAGGTACTTCTTGACCACCTTCTCATTCTGCTGCACGTCCCTCCCCCCTATAGCTAGGAAGCCGTTCCTCGTAACTACCCAGTGGTAGGAGTGGAACCACTCAACCTTTTTAACCACCTTAACTTTCCTCTCCCGGGCTTTCAGAACGGCCTCTCTCTCCTTAACCTTCCTCTTAAGTGCTTCAACGCTTTCCTCAGCTTTCCTCAGCTTCCTCTTAAGAACCCCAACCTTTCTCCTCAGCTCAAAGAACTGAGCCGTAAAGTCATCCTTAACGCTGATTTCCACGGAGTCCTCACCTTTCCGGAACGTGAAAACCCCTTCCCTGGGGTTGAGCTCTGAAACCCCGCTGCATTTCTTAGCCTCCCCCCACCCCTCGGCCTTTATTTTCTCCCTGACGCATCTCCAAGCAGACTCTAAATCGGCGTAGTTCTCCTCGAAGAACCTCACCTCCCTTTCAAGGGACTCCAGCCCTTCCTGAAGCTTGCGAAGGTTCTCCTCAGCATTGCGCAGGGTTGCTAAGGCCTTACCCAGCTCTTTATCCTTAACGCGTTCTTCACCCCCCAGGCTAAGTTCCTGCCTGAAGAACTCGTCCACAGCATCACTGAGTGAGGGGTACCTCACGACCCTACAGTTCAGTGCTGGAAGCCTCTCAGGAATAAATGGCTGGAAGGACACCTTGATCCCGCCGCACTCGGTGATCGTGGGTGCAGGTCTGTCCAGCACATCCTCGATGAATGACTTAACGGCCTCTACAGCTCGCCTGAGCTCGTCCCCTCCAAGATCGCGGACCTTGATTAAACGTGTCTCCTCAGGAAGCACCTCATTGATGACTTCAGGGGGGAGCCCCAAGCCTTTGATCAAGGCCGAGCCTAGCTTTAGGTCTGGTTCGAGAAGCTTGAGGCTTTCCTCCACCGTAAGGGTTCTTGGGTCGGGGAATAAGGGAGGGTACTGGTAAGTCAGGCCCGGACGGACCACCCTGTCCTTGAGGTTTAAGTCCTTGCTAGATATGAGGACCTTACCACCCTCCCCTGCAGCGACCATAACCCCTCTCGGCATTAACTCGACGATGAGCTTCATCGCGCTCGAAGCCTTAGTGACGTGGAACTCCATTATCCTCTCAAACCCTACCTGAGAGACGTCGTTTATCCTGGCGTTCCTGAGAAATCTCCTGAACATCCTGGCCCTACCGGTAAGCTCGGTCTTCACAGGATGTTTAGTTATGTTCGCCCTAACCCCAGGGTGAATGAAGAGG
>JAGHCP010000161.1 GCA_021160415.1 Desulfurococcales archaeon | reverse complement strand
TTATGGGCCACGCATTCCTTAAGTAAACCACGAATGTGTGTCCAGCACCTATCTTCATGGCTGCATCCACAGCTAATTTAATCAGCTCCCCATCGTTCCCGTCGCTCCTAACAAGCCTGTCACCACTTGCCTCAACGAATCCTATGCCGAACTTTATGCTTGTGGAAGAGGTCACCAGCGCCTCGTACAGGTCCTCAACGGATTTGATGAAGTGTGTGTGCCCTAATATGACGTTAGTTCCTTCAGGCACAGGTATATCGACAACATCTATTCTCTTCAGCTCCCCCATCCCCGATACCCTTAAAAAGTAGGATTAAGCCTAAATAAAGTTGGTCAGCTATTTACCGCATTGAATTGAAAAACTCCTTAATCAGCTCCACCCTCCTTCTCTGAACCACCCTGTCCTCGCCTTCACGTATCAGTGAGAAGCATATGAGGTCGCTCAGCGGTTCAACATCAAGTATTTTATCGGATGTCGGCGTGGTCATGTCCTTCAGGAACTTCAGGAGCTTCGAACCCCCCTCATGCTTCAGGAACCCATACCTCCCGAGGTAGACGTCCTTGAAGGACCACCCTCTCCTCGAATATTCGTTGAGGAAGCACTCCACAAATCCTTCTCTCCCGCAGCAGAAGTCGACCCTTACAACCCTCTCTACGGTAGCTGGGGGGTGCTTAAGGAGGTGTTTCAGAAACTCGTCATGTTTGAGCCTCGTGTAAACGGTTAGGACCCCTCCGTAGGTCTCCCTCACAATCCTTAATGAGGGGTCGGCCTCGTACAGCGAGTCACCTATCTCGAGCTCCGCCTTAGCCTCCTTCCCGTACTTCACAGTCACTATGTACGTGGGGTGATTAGCTCCCCTCTTCACCGCATATCCTCTTCTTCGTGTACTCGAAGAAGGATGAGGGCATCCAAGCTATCCATGCTGGCAACCTTTTAATGAATTCGTAAGCCTCTTGCCAGTTCTCGAGGCCTAACTCCCTAGCGAGCTCCTCCAAGGAGTACATGGACCTCATGTACCTGTAGACGACGGTCAAGGTAGCTTTATCTATAGGTATTTCCTTGCCGGACGCTAGCTTAACTGTTAACTCACACATGCTCTCCAACCCAGTGTGTAGAGGTGGAACCGGCTTTTAAGGTTAACCGCCCTCAACCGGGGCGTAGCATCCAGGTCTCCTCTCGAATATGTCGCCCTCCCTGCGCAAATTCCTCAGAACCTTCTCCAAGCTTAGGTCGTCGATGCCTTCCTGAGCCGCTGCCTTCCTCAGGGTTTTAATCTTCACGCATTTCAGCCCTTCACTCTCCCTGGAGAGCTCCTTGATGAGGTTCAGCACAGCTATTTCCTTCTCCCTCATGCTTTTCGGCTTCCCAACGAGTATGGTGTCTATGTCCAGCACGCCTGTCTCGACGTCCATCCCGACCTTCTCGAGCACCGTGTTCATCAGCCTAACCGCTTCCGCGGCGTCCTCCGCCTCAACCCTCTCCTTCAGAGCCATCCTTGCGTGGGCCTCAGCCAGCCTTATGAGTGCTTCGAGCTGCCTAGTAGTTATGGCTAGGGGGGCGTCCTCCCTCTCCGCGGACTTCTTCCTTAACTCGATGTAGTACTCCCTGATGATGTCTTCAGCTTCCTGCGATAGCGTAGGCTTCACATTCTTCCTCGCGTACGCTATGTACTTCCTGAGTAGGTCCGGAGGTATTTCCGGGGTTATCTCACCCTTCTTCTCATGGGTTCTGAGTACGTACCGAACCAGCGACTCGTCCTTCTTGAGCTCCGCTATGTCCTTCAGAATGAATATGAGGTCGAACCTGGAGAGGATGGTTACGGGGAGATTTATGTTGCCGGCGAGGCCCTCGCTGGGGATGTAGCGCCCCCTCTTCGGGTTCCCCGCAGCTAGGATGGATGCCCTCGCGTTGAGTCTCGCGACGATGCCCGCCTTAGCTATGCTTACGGTGTTATGCAGTACAAGCCCGTGTGAGATAAATAGATGATGTGGTTCCACGGTGACGTCATAAACCCACTCTGTCCCTTCATTCTTAATTACGTCTACATCAACTACTGTTAAGAACACTATGTTCCCCTCGATAAGGGTATCTAAGTTCTCCAGAATTTCTTTGAGCTGCAACATTTTCTCTCTGGCTTTCTTAGTGAGAGCCTCCATAACCTCAGGATCTCTTTTTTTAAGAAGCCTGTATCTTAGGGTTGAATATGGAAGTCCTAGGTCTTTCGCCAGCTCTGTCTGCCTAGCGAACTTCCTTAATATGTTAATGTCCTTAGCTTCCAAAGCTGAATTAATTCCGTTGAGTTTCATGGATGCCAGTTCGACGTATTTCCTAACTATTTCCCTGTGAATTCTGTCTCTTCTTTTAGGTGACCTATACACTTGCCCATCATTAATCCTTAAACTACTTAGCAGTTTCCTCAGAGTTAAGCCAACTTCGTACGGCAACTCATCCCTGTACTTTAGCTCTCTCTGCGAGGACTTCAGTAGTTTCTCCACTCGATGATGACGCGGATCGTCAGCAACGATGCTGGCAATCCTGGATAGGCTTTCTCTACCAGTAATAACTACCTTGAAGTACTCACGGTTCTCTTCCTTTTTTTCGGCGAATATGTAGGTACGTATTCCTAAGGTGAGCAGTAAATCTTGCAAGTCCTCGGCCAACTTCCTCGAAGAAGTGGCGAACCCCACCCCGTAATTATCTACGTATCCATCTCCCTTGAAGAAAGCGTTAACGAAGGCTTTCTTAGCGTCATCAGGCATCTTGAATATGAGGGCAGGTATCCTTTTTTGTCTGGAAGGCCTAACACCATTCCCGCTCGGGAAGAGTTCCGGGAAGTATTTCTTAAGGGTGTTGTAGAGATCTTTCGATATAACCCTCACAGTAATTAATGCCTTTCTTCTCCTGCCTCTAAGAGTTGTATGCTCACTATAGTGTATCCGCATTTGATCAAGAAGCCCCTTAAATTCTTTAATTAAGTCAGTGTTCGTGTTGCTGAAGCCGACCTCGTAGTAACTATTGCTGGAATTCTCGTATGTGAACCCGTCCGATAATAGGAAACCTATGAGCTTTGCTAAATCTTCAAGCTTGCTTGCGTGGAGGTCTTTAATTAATTGGTTAAGCACCTGATCATCACTTGAAGCCCCTGGTAGGGGGAGGTGCTTAATTGCTGGAACCATCATCCCTGCGGTAACCTGGTCGGCTCTGAGCGTAACGAATTTCCCGTCCCTCCAAACAACCACCGGGTGTTCCGGAGTTACTAATATTTCCCTTCCATTGCTGAATTTCAATTTTATGAACTTCGAAGGTGCTTTATGTCTGCTCACCCTGTCTGCGCTAACAATCACTACTTCCTTCCTGTTTAAGTCATAGGCCAGCACCTGTACGTCGCTTACGGGAAGTATCTCCGTATCTTTCCCGACAATCACTTCATGTCTACGGCTCTCTATTAGGGAGTCAACAAATTCACCGATCCTGACCTTCCTACCATCAGCCAGCATAAGTTCGAAATCCCTGTGGTAACTTCCCTGCTCCATCGCCTCATGTATCGCTACCCTGTCCTCCTCCCTCATCTTATCTATCTCGTCAATAGCTACCACGCCTCCGTCGCCGAGAACCATCGCGCCGGCTTCAAGGAAGTACTCGCCGGTCTGCTTGTCCTTAACCACCGCGGCGGTAAGTCCTGCGGCGGAGGATCCCTTACCTGTGGTGTATATTCCTCTCGGAGCTATTCTTGATACGTACTGCAGTAGTTGCGACTTCCCGACTCCGGGGTCACCGAGTAGGAGTATGTGTATCTCGCCCCTGATTTTCGTGCCGTCGGGGGCTGTTTTCGGGACGCCTCCGAAAAGGAGGAGGGCTATTGCCTCCTTAATGTCCCACATCCCGTAGATGGCGGGCGCTATGCTGGCCACGATCTTCCTCCTTATGAGGGGGTCCCTAGCTAATGTGAGTATTTTCTCCTCGTCTTCCGGGCTCAGCTTAAGCTCTTCGAGGAACCTCTGAGCGACTATGACGTTGTTTGCGTCGAGGTATACCGGGAATATCGGCTTAACTGTTTTCCCGGCATTGGCTAACCTTAGAACCCCCACGATCGTCACTCTATCCCCCGGTCGGGCGGTGTCCACCAAATCATCCGTGAGGACTACCTCTAGCGACCTAGGTATCTGCCCTGCAGGTATTTCCTCCGGTTTTTCCTGGATCACTATTTTCTGCCAGTCACGGAACTTCGACTTCTCAGGCAGAAGCTTGAAAGTACCTCTAACCCCTCTCCTACCACCTGACTCATCGCCCTCCTCGAAGTCCCTAATGCATATAGGGCAGTATGATGGTTTCTCAAGCACCTCACCTACCTCCTCATCCTCACCGGGAGGCCACTCGAACTCATGGCTCTCACCTGAGGGGAGGATGTGCTGGTATACAGCTTTAAACAGCTTTTGCCTGGGGGGAGTTGCCCTCACGATGATTCCTTCAACCATGATCAACTTGTTTATGTGCTCACTTCTCACGTGACGTATAGGGACTGACTTAACCCACCCGCTAAGCCGGGGATAGAACCTATACACCTTCTTAAGGTATTCAGGTGATTCGTCGGCAACTATGTTCCTTATCGCATCGCTTAACGCTCGGATGGCATCATCAGGTGAGTTTTCCAGGAGGTCCGCGAGGTGGGGGTCGTAAGCAATGATGTCCTCATAGTCAATGAGCAGTGACTTGCTCTCCTTAATAATCATTTCACGTATCCTTTCTCTGTACTTGAATCTCCCCTTCCTATCCCTGAAGTTCCTGAGGAACGCCGAGAAAAGGGTTTGAAGAGACTCCGCTCTCCCCAACTCCTCGTTAAGCTGGAAATCACCCAAGCTCTCCACTACCCAACACCTCCGCGCTCCACTCGGAAAGCATCTCCCTTATCAGGGTGAATAACGCCCTCTCCTCAGGCAGGAGCTTATCAGCGAACTCCTCCACCTTCCCTCCGAGGAAAGCTATCTGCACTATCTTCCTTGTCCTTATCCGTTGGAGGTCGGAGAGATTACCTTCCAACTTAATCGCGCGTAACACGTCCTCCGACCTTTTCGGTGCCCCTTCCCTTAACTCCTTCAGAAGCTCCCTCGCCTCCAAGTAGAACCTCTCCCTAAGTGAGGCAAATTCATTGCTCTTCAAACCCTTCTCAACCATGAGGTACTTGCCCACGTCGGAGTCGGTGAGTTCCTGCTCCCTGGGATCCACGTAACCTAGCTTCCTGAGTTCCTCGCTGAGCCATAGAGGGAGGGAGGCTTCATCCCCCTTCTCGAAAGCTTCCCACCTCCCCTCAACCTTAACCTTCCCGAGAGATTTGAGTACCGCAACCCTTACCGGCGTTAGCAAGTGGTAGGCGGCGGATAGCTCAGCGAATGGCTTAATCATGCTCCCTCACTAGATACGATTCATCGCTACCGCTGATATAAGGGTAGCCCAATAATACGATGCAGGTCCCGATAGGAGGGAGGAAATACTGAGAATTTAAACCCTGCTTGGGGATGCGTGGATTAAGTAATACGTTAGGTCAGTAACACGAGCCTACATCACCTATCAGTCGGCGATCTGACTTCATCCCGAAATAAGTCGGTACCTAAGCTTAAGTGTTGATTTGTTCAAGGTTAAGGGTGTGGCGGGCCCGCCGGGATTTGAACCCGGGACCTACGGGTTAAGAGCCTCGGCACCCTTAGCGGCTGGGTCCGCCGCTCTACCTGGCTGAGCTACGGGCCCATTCGATTAAGTGTTTAGGGAGGAGTAATTTAAGCGTTTTTCCCTTAGTTAAACCTAAACCTCAAAGACCTGTTCCTGGCTGGAGGAATTCAGGGAGCTCCGCAACGTTTATTATAGGTATGGTCACATACCCTGCCCTGGATCCCTTGCTGAACTCAATCCTCTCCCCGTCATCACCGGTCCGCAGCAGGACGTAGTTAGCGTCTTCAGGGACCTCAGAGTTCTTGTCGATGAAGTAGTACAGCAGGGGAACTCCGTAGAGTTTGAAGTAGTCCCTGAAAACTGCGAGGACTCCGTATATTGTGTTTTCTTCGCCGTGGATTCTGAGAATAAATGTTGACTGCCCGACCGTTATGCTGGAGGCTGAGAGCCTTACAAGGTCTTTAAAGGATTTCAGCCTAATACCCACAACCCTGTCCAGTTCCCTCAATCTAGGCGCCCCTTGAACAATATTAGTTAAGGCGTAAGTATTATTTTCTTCCCTGCCTAACCATGCTCAGCCACGTATACCTTACCTATTATGTGCTCCTTAACCATCTTCATGTATTTCCTCGTCAGGTCTAGGTTGTAGTGTTTACCGACCGGCGGTACCTCGACCTCGAATATGTTGGGCTCAGGGCTTTCCGATATCTCAGCTATCTTGCCGTCACTTCTGATTATGAATGTGGGTTGCTGAATGCTCCCTGCCTCTGCATACCCGCCCACGCCGATGACCGGGAGCCTGTTCTCTCTGGCCCTAGTCATCGCGAGGGAAAGCGTCATTTCAGGGTCCCTCTTCGTCAGCACCGGCGGGTTAACCGCTATGACTGCGTCTCCTTTCCTGAACAAGCAAATCCTGAAAACCTCCGGAACTTCAAGGTCGTCGAGGATTGAGAAGCACAGGTTCACATTATCGACGCTGATTACTTCGAAGTTAGGCCCACTGGAGACCTCAGGGAAGGACGGTATTAAACCCCTACCCCTAAACATGGGGACACCTACTGGGGGAATTATTGCGTTGGTGAGGTAGAGCTTGTTCCCTGCCCGCCGGAGGACAGGGGAGAGAAGCAGTGATAGTCCCCTCCTTCTGGTCACGGCTGAGAGCTTATTCAGCAGGTTGTTGAGGTTATTTCTGTAGCTGCTGTACCTCTTCCTACCAACTATCAGGTCGTGGAGAGGGTTGACTGGAGGGGAGAGCAGGAGGGCTGAAACCCTGTCACTAACGTGCTCCACCGTTTCCTCAACGGCCTTAACAAATTCCCTAGTGCTTACCCCAACGTCTATCCTAGCTACGGCAAGCACCGTTCTTCTCTCCCTCAACCAGCATCACCTAGGAGGTTCGTGCTTCTGAGCTCGTTATAGAGCTCCTCAAGTACGTCCTCATACTTAACCCTCCCTTCCTCAACGAGCTTCATCCTCCTCTCAAGCTCCCTGGTTCTTTCCTCGCTGACGAGCCCTCCGTACTTCCGCGTTAGGTAGTCATGCACCTTCCTCCCCAAGGGGAGTGGGATTATCCCCTTGAACCTCGACTTGTCCTGCATCACGTACTTCCTCTTGAAGAGGGTTTCTAGGATCTTCGCGTACGTGCTAGGCCTCCCGATCTCTTTATCCTTCATCTCCTTTATCAATGTGGCCTGTGTGTGTAGCGGCTCAGTGTACCACTCTCTAAGCTCGAAGTCCTTCACGCATATTTCTTTTTCCTTTGCATCAGGCAGTTTCCTCGGGTAGATAACCTTATAGAATGAGTTGAAGCCGTCGAAGATTAACTCCTCTACAGCCTCGAGAGGGTACCTCCCCAAACGGAGGGGGGAACCATCCTTAAGTTTGAGGGTGACCTCAACATAACCTTTAACCTTCCTGACCTTAGCGGCCTCTGTCTGGGAGGCGATGAACCTCCTGAAGATCAGGTCATATACGGCGAAGTGAGCCCTACTTAACCTCCTCACAGGCTCTATAACGCCTTCAGCGATTAAGCTCCGAAGGGTGTCTCCGTCAACGGGCCTCGTAGGTCTTATGCATTCATGAGCACCTCCCTCCCCCCACACCCTAGGGCGGAAGTACTTCCGGAAGTCCTCCTTCAAGGCTTCCTTCAGGTATTCCCGAGCCACAGCAATACCTGCCTCTGAAACCCTGGTGCTGTCCGTTCTGTGGTAAGTTATGAAACCAAGCTCGAATAGGTCCTGAAGTATCTGCATAGCTGCTTGCGCAGGTATTCTAAGTTTGGAGTTGATGTCGTAAAGCGCGGTGTCGGTGGTGTAGGGGGGGGGAGGGTTGACGCTCTCCTCCCGCACATCCTTCACCCTCAGGACGGCAACGACGCTCTCCACCCTGTCCCTGCGAACCTTCTTCCTGACATCGCCCTGCAGAGGTATTTCGAACCTAACTTCGTTAAGCCTGAATATCAGGAACAGGGTCTTAGACTTCACGTGCCTGTCGTAGGCCTCAATTATCCACCCGAGGACAGGTGTTTGAACCCTCCCAGCGCTTAGGTTCCGGTACGTGCCGGGGAACTTCCGGCATAGGTCCTCGTACCTCCGCAGAGCTGAGCCTTCAGAGCTCTTACTGACTTCCTCGCAGAAGGATCTCCAGAAGTCAGTCTGTAACTCTTTGGATAGTGAGAACCCCAGCCACCGGTCTTCTATTCTCCTGACGAGTTGAGCCTTAACCAGGTTCAGGTTCACCGTCCTCGGGTTCTTAACGGCGTTGACTATGGC
>JAGHCP010000082.1 GCA_021160415.1 Desulfurococcales archaeon | reverse complement strand
TGCCGTCAGCGATAGCGCCGGCAGCTTCCAAAACCTTAATCTTGGGGGGAAGCCTCAAGTACATCGTACCTACACGATATAATCATATGTTAAGGAAGTTAATATCTTAAAAATCACTGCTCCTCCTTCTTAACCTTCTCGGCATAGGCTGAAGGGGTAAGGAACTGGGAAGTGTCTATGGAGCTGCTGGATTTAATCTTTAGAACCCAGCCCTTACCGTAAGGGTCCTTATTTATGAGGTCAGGTGAGTCAAGGAGTTCCTCGTTTACTTCAACAACCTCCCCATCAACAGGTGAATACACGTCCGCAACGGACTTAACGGATTCGAGGGTTACGACGGCCTCACCTTTACTAACCTTAGCCCCTTGCTCCGGCAGCTCAACGTTAACTATGTACTTCAATTTCTTCTGTGCGTAGTCAGTGATCCCCATAGTTATTGTCTCCCCTTCAACCTTGATCCACTCATCAGTCTCTGTGTAGAGAAGTCCCTCCTTAATCAGGTACTCGCCGAGCTTAGTCTTCACAACTATGTCCCCACTCATTTCAATCATCCTCATATTAATGGGAACTCAAGTATTTTAGCTTCATGTAGCTTGCCTCTGATCTCAACCTGAAGTTTATACCCTACGTATGCGTGAGTAGCTTTAACGTACCCCATCCCTATACCGCGTTTGAGCATGGGTGAGTAAACCCCGCTGGTGACGTACCCTATTTCATTGCTCCCGGCGTAAATCTTGTTCCCATGTCTAGGTATGCTCCTATCCCCCTTCTTGAGTTTGAATCCGATCCTCACTTTCTCCACACCTTCCTCATACTTCTTCATTACGGCCTCACAACCTACACACTCTGTTTTCCCCAGGGTGAGTGGCAGCCAGTACCTCACCTCTATAGGATTAGTTGACTCATCCATGTCAACGCCTGAAAGCAGGTAACCCATCTCCAACCGAAGGCTGTCCCTAGCTATTAACCCGGCAGGCTTGGCACCGGCTTTAACAGCTTCCCTGAATATTTTAGCTCCGTGCTCAATGCTGGTCCATACCTCGAACCCGTACGACCTCACTTCCTCACCGGTCCATCCGGACCTGCTGATGAGTGTCGCTTGGGACCCCAGTATCTCGGCTTCAGGGATGAATTCAAGTATTTTCATGTTCTTGACCTCGGATGTCGCGCCTAGGGACTCCATTACCTCAGGCGCTTTCGGGCCTTGAATCGCCACAAGTACCGTTTCCTTAGTTATGTCCTCAATTTCGATATCGGTGAAGCCGAACCTCTCCTTAAGGTTTAGGAGCCATTCCCTGTCCTTAACGACGTTGGGCGCGTTCACAACAACTAACCACTCATCATCCCTCAGATAGTAAAGCATTATGTCGTCCTTAATGCCTCCAGCATCGTTTAAGAGGAGGACGGGGCCGCTCATCGTGCCTTGCCGGAATTTCCTCAGGTCTTTGCTAACGGCTTTCTGGAAGAAGTCGTAGACGTCGCCGCCCTTAACGACGTATCTGCCCATATGTGACACGTCAAACACACTCACGGAGGTCCTCGTGCTTAGGTGCTCCTCAACCGGGTTACCGTAATCCATGGATGTTACCCAACCGCCGAACTCGCCGAGATTCCCTCCCAGCTCTTTCTGAAGGTTTACGAGAGGTACTTCCCCAAACGTGATTAATCCCTCCTATCAATGATTACTTGCGGGGAATTAAGTTAATGGTGCTGTTTTTACGTCGTTATGTAATGAAATAATTAATTTCCTGCCACCCTATTAAGGTAGGACGGGTTAAAATGCCGCATCACTGGATACCTAACTCATCCCCAAAGGTTAAGGAGGAAATCATGAACTTCTTAGGGATTGAAAACATAGAGGAATTATTTGCTGACATCCCCCTACCCATGAGGTTTAAGGGGGATCTCAAAATAGGTTTCGGCAGGCTTTCCGAGTACGAGGTTAGAAGGAAGTTCATGTCAATAATCAAGAAGAACAAGGTGTTCGGGAACCCACCCCCATTCATAGGGGGTGGCGTGTGCCAGCACTACGTCCCCTCAGTGGTTAAGGCCATAGCGTCCCGAGCCGAGTTCTACACCGCATACACCCCCTACCAGCCAGAAATAGCTCAGGGGTTGCTGCAGGCATTCTTCGAATATCAGAGCCTGATGGCTGAGCTCTACGGGGTCGACATAGTTAACGCATCCCTCTACAACGGCAGCACAGCGGCCGCTGAAGCGGTGCGGATGGCTCTAAGGGTAAAGCGTGGGAGACGCAAAGTGGTTGTCGCATCCTCAACACACCCTGAAACTAAGGAAGTGATAAGGACGTGGGTGTCAGGGCTTGACGTCAAGGTCGTTGAAGCCCCTCACTCACGCCTCGACGGATCCCTCGACGAGGAAAGGCTTAAGGAACTCCTGGATCAGGATACCGCCGCGTTGTACGTCGAGAACCCCAACTTCTTCGGCGCCTTGGAGAAAAGGATTAAGTCAGCGATAGACTTAGCTCACGACGTAGGCTCCCTAGCTATCGTGGGTTCAACACCTATCCTTCTAGGAGTAATTCAACCCCCTGGAAAGCTAGGGGCTGACGTAGTGGTCGGGGATGCACAGCCCTTGGGCTTAGGGATGAACTACGGAGGGCCCTCAGCAGGCATATTCGGGATCATGGATCGCAAGGAATTGATAAGGCAACTCCCAGGAAGGCTGATTGGCGCTACAACCACGGTCGACGGATCTCAGGTGGGGTATATGATGATCCTTCAGACGAGGGAGCAACACATAAGGAGGGAGAGGGCAACGTCGAACATAACCACTAACTCAGGCCTAGAAGCAATTGCTGCAGCGGTGTATGTGTCCCTACTGGGGAGGTCGGGGCTTAGGAACCTCGGTGAAGCAATACTTGGGAGGACGGAGTATTTAATCAGGAAGCTCAATGAAGCAGGGGTTAAAGCACCGTACTTCCCTGAAGCCTTCGTAGTTAGGGAAGTGCCGGTTAAGCTAGGGGGGAGTGTGGAGGAGAAGATCTCGAAGCTACTAACCAAGGACATACACGTCGGTCCTCCCTTAGGGAGGTTCTTCCCTGAGCTTAAGGACGGATGCCTGACTTGCGTAACTGAGCTACACACAAAGGCAGACATCGACCTACTGGTTGAGGGTTTAACGGAGGTGGTGTGACATGAGCAGGAAGTTCCGCCAAGCTATATGGGATGAACCGCTGATTTTCGACCTTCCTTCAACCAGTAAAGAGACCTTCAAGGTAGACACTGAATTCAGCGAGGAAGCTGAGGAGGCGTTGAGGAGAATACCTAAGGACCTCCTAAGGGATGAACCACCTGAGATCCCCGACCTAAGTGAGGTTGAGGTCGTCAGGCACTACACTAGGTTGACACACATGTCCTACGGGGTTGATGAGGGGCCCGTCCCCCTAGGCTCCTGCACAATGAAGTATAATCCGAAAATAGATGAGGAGCTAGCCAGTCTCCCTGAGGTTACGGACATACATCCCTACCAGGATGAGGAGACTGTTCAAGGGATACTCGAAGTAATGTACCTCATGCAGAAGTGGTTAGCGGAAATCACGGGAACCTCCGTATGTTCACTGCAGCCCCCGGCCGGGGCTGCGGGGGAGTTAACGGGTGCCCTCATAATAAGGAAGTACCTCCGTGATCACGGACTCGTGGAGAAGGACGAACTCATCATACCTGAAAGCGCCCACGGCACAAACCCGGCAAGCGCAGTTATGGCCGGGTTTAAGGTCGTTAAGGTACCTGCCGACAGCAGAGGGAACACCGACCTCTCAGCGCTCAAGTCTGTCGTAGGTAGCAGAACGGCAGGTATAATGCTAACTAATCCCAGCACGCTAGGCCTCTTCGAGGAGGAGATAGGTGAGATAGCGGACCTCATCCACGGAGCTGGAGGGTTGCTCTACTACGATGGTGCGAACCTAAACGGGATTTTAGGTGTTGCCAGGCCCGGCGATATGGGGTTCGACATCACACACTTAAACCTGCATAAAACGTTCGCCGCCCCTCATGGGGGAGGAGGTCCAGGTGCGGGAGCTGTGTGCGTTAAGAAGGAACTCGCCGATTACTTACCTGCCCCTATAGTCGAGTTCGACGGGAGGAAGTATTTCCTGAAGTACGACATACCTAGATCCATAGGTAGGATGTCGTGGTTCTACGGCAACGTAGTACCCATAGTTAAGTCGTTCGTTTACTTAATGATGGTGGGCCCGGAGATCAGGGAGATCGCAGAGATCTCAGTCCTCAACACCAATTACCTGATGAAGAGGCTCGAAGGTTTGAAGGGTGTTTCACTGATCTACGGGGAAGGAAGGTGGAGGAAGCACGAAGTCGTCATCAGCTTCGACAAGCTGCATAAGGAGACCGGTGTCAGCGCTGAGGACGTTGCGAAAGCCCTGCTTGACAGAGGCTTCCACGCACCAACAATTTACTTCCCACTTATAGTTCCCGAGGCCCATATGATCGAGCTCACCGAGACGGAAACCAAGGAGAACATAGACGCACTAGCACAGGCGTACGAGGAAATCGTTAGGGAGGCGTACGAGAATCCTGAGGTCGTTAAGGCAACGCCTAGGAACACGTCGGTCGGGAGGTTGGATGTGCTTAAGGCGAATCATCCTAAAACAGTTGCCCCCACGTATAAGTACATAAAGAGATTAGCGGGGCAGTGAAGAAGCCTCAACTGAGGATTCTAGATGGGAGGCATGCAGGCACGGCCTTAACCACTTTTTCCTCTCTGTATCCCGTAATCACCCTTACGTGTCCTGACAGCTTAATATCTAATTCGGGATCCCCCGTATCAATCAAGAGGTACTTAAGGCCCCTTAACTTACTTTCAGTCGCCAGAACGTGGATGTTCTCCTTCCGCACCAGCTTAAGCACCTCGCTGCTGAACTGCTGGTTCCCCCTCCCGAAGAGGTATCCTTGAGCCCCGATTACCGTTACGACGATATGAGGATTCCCATACCTCCTTATGAGGTTCAGGATTTCCTTAACCCCTAAATCAGACCCGACTAGTGATCCGTTCCTGAAGGCGTCGACACCTAAAAGGGTTTTAGGCACCTTCAACACGTCCGCAACGGCTTTGATGGTGGTCCCTGGGCCGAGGAAGTATAGATGATCAGGCTTGATGTACTCCTCCACGAAGTACTCCGCTATCGCTTCCTTGCTGCCCTCATCGCCTCCCCCGAAGTTCTTGGTGGGGGTTACCAAGCCGGTGATCTTAGGTGTTCTGACTAACTCATACCTCCTGACCCTGATGACCCCCTCGTTAAGTGATGATTCATCAACATCCGCGACCTCACTGACCTCGACTTCAGCCCTACCTGCATCGAAGGCTGCGACGACTTCAGCCCCCGCCTCAGGCGATATTGCGAAGACCCCTGAGTACATCTTAACTCCTGCCGGTATGCCGAGTATCGGTATATCGCTTCCCTTCACAGCCTCGGCGATGTCCCTGGCGGTCCCATCACCGCCGACGAACACTATGAGGTCAACGCGTGAACGGACGAACTCCCTCACAGCCTCAGACGTGTCTCTCGGTGAGGTTCTCTCACACTCCTCAGGTACGGGTATGCATGCGTGCTTAATGCCGGAGCCCTCAAAGTAGTCGCACCCCATAACGCAGTTAGCGGCAACGACTTCGCCGGTGAAACCTATTTTTCGGAGCGCCTTAACGAATCTGAGGGCCCTTGAAGGTGCTACAGGTTTCGCGCCCCTCCTGAGAGCTTCCTGGTAGAGATGACCGTCAGTGCCCTTCAGCCCTACAGCCCCACCCATACCTGATATCGGGTTGACCAGGAAGCCGAGCCTCAAAAACATAACCCCCTCTAACTAGGGGGTCAAGCATTTTATTTTCACCACGGTCCCCGCCCCCCTCAGGTAAATAGTTCCACGCATGGAGATATGGTATTACCTCAGCCTCACCCTCGGTGGGCTCTGTGCGGTGTCCTCACTGCGGATCCCGAAAACTGGTATGGGATTATGAGAGAGGTGAGATCATCTGCCCCGTTTGCGGGACGGTCGTGGATAGAATATACATTAATGAGCTTCCTCAGCAACCCGGCGAAGGCGCTGCAGTGACTAAAGGTAAGGAGCCTAGGCCGAGCAGAATAACGCGGGAGTACTTAAGCATTCTCGAGGAAATTAAGAGGAACAAGAGGCTTGCCCGGAAAGGGTTCATCGACACTAAGTCCTTCATGGAGTACATGAGTGGCCGTAGAGGGAAAGTAGGCATTATTAAGGTTAAGATGCCTTCATCTGCTCTTCGGCATGATGTGAGGCTAGATAAGGTTCTGGAGGTTATTCGCAGGTTCCCCAGACTTAACTCGAGGACTGAGAGGGCTAGGTACGCTTTAGGGCTAATAGCTCTTCAGGTAGTGACGCGTGGGACTCTCTCTGTTGATGAGGTATCTAAAGCTACGGGTTTGAGCCACATGCATGTGAGGAGGTTAGCCAAGATAGTTTTGGGGAGTGAGGCATTCCTGCGCGAGGTTCGAAGGGCTTGCCTCACACACCGTGGTCAGGTTTTGGGGACCTTGAAGACGTAGGCCTTACCCTTAAGTTTTCCGGATTCTTTAATCCTCTCCAGAGCTTCCGCCCCATTAACGGCTTCCCCGCCTGACTCGATCCTCAAACCGACGACCTTCCCTTCCTTAATCAGGACCTTTATGTCCGCTGACCCTGCCTTAAGCCTGACATACAGGTCCTCACCTTTGAATTGCCTGACGTACTTCATCAGCAGGGACTCGAAGTCTTTCCACCCGCCTTCGAAGGAATCCACAGCTACGAGTTCGGATCTCAGCAGGATCATCCCTACTGAGACAGTGTCTGCTAGGAGGTCGGGGTTTTCCTGAATCGGTAGACCTGTTTCAGCCTTGGCTTCAGGTTTCTGGGCGGCTTCCGGTTTCCTCTCAGGTTTAGGCACCGGTTTCTTCACGGGGGGCTTCTCCGGCGGCTTAGGCTGGGCAGGGGCTTCGGAGGGTTTGGGTGTTGCGGCTTCGGCCACTGCCTGCTTCGCGACCTTCCTCCTTCTTATCACTTCAGCAATGGAGGGGAGCTGAAACATTATCTTGTTTTTCAAGTCATCGATGAAGGAAGTAATTGCTGGGGAGAGTATCCTCTCCCTCAGGAAACCGGCCTTAAGGTATATCCTCCCCGTGACTAGTGACCCTATTCCGCGGGGCTCTATGGTGAGTCTGAGGTGAAGGTATATCTGCCCTCTACACTCAACCACCACGACTTTAGAGGTCCTCCTCTCCTCCGTTGTGAGCTTAGCCTTCAAGTTGTAAACGTTGCCGGAGATCCTAAGGGTTACTTCAGCTTCGTTATCCCCAACCATCCTTATGGATTCATACGTTGACCACAGCGGTATGTGGCTCTGTAGATCCGAGAAAACCTCATACACCTCGTCAGGAGGGACAGGGGTCAACGCCTCGAAGCTTCTCTCGATGGGCATCTATATCCCTGCTTAGTATTTCTTTACAATATAGTTTAAAAAGCATCATTTCAATATCTAAGGCATTCTACCTGAATAAACAGGGTTTGACTTGGTTATAGTCTTGTAAAAGCACGCTCTGAGCGGAAAAAGGTTAAAAATATTTTTGTTTTTGTTATGCTTCACCAGCTACCGGCGTTACTTCGCCAGAGCCCTCCTAACAGTTAGCCAGGAGAGCAGGGCGAAGATGAACGCCAGTCGGGCGAAGATTATGGTCACGTACGTCGGCGGCGTTAGTGAGTCGACCTTACCGCCGAGGTTCTTGCTTAGGTCATCCATCTTTCCTGAGACGCTGCTCACATCCTGCCTTAGACCCTGGATATCGCTCCTCAGACCGCTCACCGTGCCCTTAACGTCATTAAGGGCTGAGGTGACATCGCTGTTTAGCTTGTCCATCGATGACTTGAGGTTGTTCACCGCGGTGCTAAGCGAGTCGACCTTACCGCTGAGGTCGTTGAGGGTTGACTGAAGCGCGGACAGGGAGCTCTGCAGCTTCGCTACATCACTGCCCAGGTTGTTCACCTGAGTAGCTATCTCCTCGGTCGTGGCTTCATGGTTACCTAGCGCGGTATTCAGGTCATCTAATGACTTGGAGATCTGGTCTAGCTGGTCCTTAAGGGTGCTGTTCAGAGCTGTTAGCTGCTGCTGCAGATCCGCTATCTGCGCCTTAAGGGCGGAGATCTCTGACTGCAGGGACACCAGCTTAATGGTGCCTACGTCGTTCGCTCCTGTCTTGACAGTCACTTGCTCCTCAGCTGATACGTAGCCAGCCATGCTGGCCTTAAGGGTATAGGTTCCAGGGTTCACCGAGAGGGTGAACTTACCGTTGGAGTCGGTGGTGGTCTGCACGCCAGCCTCAACAGCCGTGACAGTAGCGCCTGCTACTGGGTTACCGTTCTCGTCAACGACGGTGCCAGTAACCCATGCCGTCATGGCTATCTTGAACGTGGTTGTCGCGGTGTGGCCGGCTGACTGAGCCTTCACTGTGTAGGTCCCTAACTCCTTCCAGTTACCTGTCGGTATGCTGGAAGGTATCACGAACGACACTGTGTAGGTCCCGTCGCTACCGGCAGTCGCCTCCTTGAAGTCCACTAACTGCCCTGTGGGGCTCTCAATCCCCACAGTGATAGTGGCCCCGGGGGCAGCCGTGCCTGTGACGACAACGGTCTCCCCCGGTATGTAGGAGGGTTTGTCAGTGCTGACTGTCAGGGCCTGCGCGTATGTCGGCAGAGCCATCAGCAGCGCCGCAACCACGAGGACCGTTAAAGCTTTAGTTGCTGACCTCATAGCTTATCACCTCTTTACTGGCTAACGTTCACCGTAGTCGTCGTCATCTGTCCTAAGGTGCTCCAGTCGGACAGGCTCTTGATGATGTGTACCTCCACTGTGTAGCTGCCGGTGGAGCTCGGGGTCCAGCTGAACCCAGCCGAACCGCTCATGCCGGCAGGCAGGGTCACGGTCTGCCACTGTATGTTAACAGCGGCGCCCTGCGCATCCCTTATCACCATGATCACTGTGAACTTCTGCGTCGTGTATGCAGTGTTGTTGAACGCTACGTCAATACCGACTGTCTGCCCGACCTTAGGCGTGAGGCTCTCACCAGTCATCGGGTTCACGAACTCAACAGTGGATGTCTTTATTGGGTTCTCCACGGGTACGCCAACCTTCACGCTCTTCGTTAGGGTTAGTGACTCACCCTCGTAGTTAGCAGGATACTCATCAGTGTAGGATATGTTGATCTGGTCACCTAGGTGGGCTAGGATATATCCTGATCCTATTGCATGGTCAGTTACCAGGATCTCTGCATGGAACACACCAGTGTCTGGCCCTGTCTCAACCAGAGTTACAGGTACGCCAGTTGGATCTGTGGTTGAGGTTACAACTAGCTTGTCAGTCAGTATATCAATCGTGTCGGGATCCTTGTTAGCATCGGGGTCGACCACCGTTATATTGATCTTCTCCCCTAGGTTGTAATATTCCTTGTCGGTGATTATCTCCGCCGTCCAGCTGACGAACTTCACCTTAGTTGAGACTAACTGGATGCCGCTAGGTGTCTCCATATCCTTGTACACTACCTGCGTGCTTCCCATCTCTAGCACGTCCCCTGCCGTGCCAAGGTCGGTCGCTGGAACCTTGACTTGGAATACGCCGGTGTTCTCTCCAGTCTCTTTGGCGTCACTGGATGGATGTTTCCATGATCCGTCGGCTGCCTTAATGAATATCTGGTCTTTAGGTATGGTGTCCTCGGCTTCGTAGTTGGTATTCATGTCGGGGTCGGTTATATTAATTACTATCGTGCTGAACGGGCTGTACTCAGACTTATCTGTGGTGATGGTACCTGTGTGCGAAGGTATGTTAATCTCAACCTCTAGTGAATCGCTTAACCATGAGTCCATGTCGGGGGTTGTCGATGGTGATCTCTTAGCAGTGAAGGATACGGTGATGGTGCTCCCTGGAGAGGCATATAGATCGCCGTCCTGTGCTATCACGGCGTCTCCTTCGAATACGCCAGTGTTAGTGCCAGTCTCGTTCAGCACAACTGGGTAAGTGTGGGAGCCGACACTTATGTTCAGAGTCACGGTATTATATTCTGACGCGTTTGCGTTGAGTTCAGGATCGCTTAACCTGAAGCTCACTACCTGTCCGTAGGAGGCTGAGACTGTTGTTGATCCATTAACTGTTAATGATGCTGGGAATACCTTCAGATCTATCGGAGCTGTGTAGATCTCACCGTCTGAACCAGTGTAGTTAACGACTACC
>JAGHCP010000129.1 GCA_021160415.1 Desulfurococcales archaeon | reverse complement strand
TTGCTACCTTGGAGTAACTATACGTTTGGAGGCGATGAAAGAGATCAGCGAGTGCTATAATTCTCGGTAATAAGAAATTAGATACTTGAATATGTTAAAAGGGAAGGAAGTACTGGGAGAAACTATTGATGTGTTGGTTTTTATGCGGCTAGTTTAGTGATTAAGGTTAGACCCAGCCCCTCAGCTTCATTGCTTCGTAGATCCTCTCCACCGCTAATACGAACGCAGCATCCCTCATTGTCACTGCCTTGTCTGGATGCTCGCTCTTTAACTTCTCCCACCTGTCGGCAGTTCTGTGGAAGTTCCTCCTCATTATCTTAGCTAGTTTCTCTCTAGTCTCTTCCTCATCCCAGAAGTAGTATTGCAGGTCTTCTACCCACTCAAGGTAGGACATAACGACACCACCGGCATTCGCAAGGATGTCTGGCACCGTAGCTACGAAGTCTTTCCTGCTGTAAAGCTTCTTCTCGGCATCAGGTGTGGTTGGGCCGTTCGCGCCTTCAATTATTAATTTCGCCTTGACCTTATCGACATTCTCCAGCGTTATCACATTCTCAATAGCTGCCGGTATCAATATATCAGCATCCGTGAATAATGGTAATGCGGGATCGTCGAATTTCTCTCCTTTCGGGTAGTTGATAACTTTCTTGGTTTCATTCGTGACCTTCATAGCTAGTTCAACGTCGATTCCGTTCGGGTCATATACTGCTCCAGTGATGTCGCTAATAGCGATGACTTTGGCCCCCCACTTAGATGCCCAGTAAGCGGCCCACTGACCTACGTTCCCAAATCCCTGTATCGCTATAGTTTTACCTTCGAAGCCGCCAAGCCATTTCTCAGCAGCCTCCTTAGCGGCGACTACGACACCTAGGCCTGTTGAGTACAGCCTCACTGGATTGCCCCATAAAACTGGGGGTTTCGCTGTGAAGGCTCCCGGAACGTTGTAGCCTCTAAGCCTACTTAACTCGTCAACCATCCAAGCCATTATCTGCGGGTTTGTGTTTACGTCAGGGGCAGGAATGTCCTTCTCTGGGCCGATTATCGGCGATATTGCCCTTACGTACCCTCTGCTGAGCTGCTCAAGCTCCCTCATACTTAATTTCTGGGGGTCAACCCTAACAGCGCCTTTACCGCCGCCGTAAGGGATGCCGGCAAGCGAGTTCTTGAGGGTCATTCCAGTAGCTAAGGCTATATCGGTGTCTAAGGTGACTTCAGGGTGGAACCTAATTCCACCTTTGTAAGGGCCTAGAGCATTATTATGTTGAACCCTATAGCCCTCAAAAACCATGAGTTTACCGTTATCCATTCTGACCGGGATCTTCACGGTTAAGATCCTGTCAGGTTTACTAAGGAAGTCATATACTTCAGCGGGAAGCCCAATCAAGTCAATTGAATTCTTAAGGACACCCAACATCCATTCCAGATATGATGTCATATAATCCCCTTCATATTCTAGGGCAGGATAATTTAAACTTTGTTCTGTATGCTTTAATCAATTGTAAAATTGTTTTGAAATACTCAAATATCACCCGGGTAGCATAGACATTATTTATTCAGTGTTAAGATGTATAGCCAGGTTGAAAGAGGTTAAATCAAAATGGGTTGGCCTATCAGGGTGCTTTGCTACCCAACTGGCGATGAAGAGTGTGTCTTGAGGAGGGAGAGAATTCTTCGTGATGCAGGAGTAGTTGAGCTACTGAGTGAGGGACCCTATGAAATAGATGGATTTAAGGTTCTCGGACGAGGTCATTCAGCAGTTGTTGTTGCGGCATTACTTAGAAGCGGGGACGTAGCTGCCGCTAAGATCCTCAGAGCGGATTCGAAAAGGGATGACTTGATGCTGGAGTGCTCGCTGCTTAAGAAAGGGATACCGATAACTCCTAAGCCTTTATACTGTTTCCCGGAACTAATAATAATGGAACTAATTCGAGGCATCCCATTGAAGATGCTTCAGCGTAGAATCACAGATTGCGACACGGCAGTTCTAACAGCGTTGAAGGTTATTGGGGCTGCTCATTACTTAGATAGAGTCGGAATTAATCACAAGGAACTGAGCGACCCGACAAACCACGTCTTCATTACGGTGGATGGTAGGGTGAAAATACTTGATTTGGAGACAGCATCTGTTGGGCATGGATGTAATGTATGTAGAATTTTATCCTGGGTCATTATGAGGTCCCACATGCTGGAACCCTGCACCGAAGGAAGAAAGCTCTCTATCGAGGTTCTTCAGCCCCAACTCCGGAGGTACAAGGGAGGGGACAGAAGCGCTATTCTACCGATAATGCGGCACTTAAACGCAATTAAGCAGAACGCCTAGGTAATGAGGTAGACTCTCAGATTACTCCCTATTCTCCCATTCCTTATTACCTCGTTAATCCCCTCAGTGTCTCTAGAGCTTAGCTTGACCCTAAACCTGGAGATCTCGACGTAGTCGTCCTCTGTGAAGGGACCTGACTTAATTATGAAGAACCTGCATTTAGGGGCTACTATGCCAGCACCCAACCCCCCATCGAGGAATTGGTTAATCCATGACCTGACGTCATGGGGTGAGGGTATGCACCACTCAGGGTGGGTGTGGGCTGAAGCGATGTATTTAATTCTGGGAACAATGACTTTGTTTCTTTCCCCCTCGAGAAGGATCGCTCTTCCATCCCTGAGGACTATAAACATATATTCAGTTCCGGTCAGTTGGGTCCTGACGACGTAGCTTGAAAGGTAACTCGTAGACACCTTAATTAAGAGGTCCGCAGCCTCTTCATATATCTTTGAGAACTTGGCTCCCTCACTGCATCTCTCGATGGAGTAACTCTCTATTAATCCTGCATTAACAGCATCCTCTAATTCATAACCTTGATCCACCTCCTCATCGCACTCGGAATAGCAGATCTTAACTTCTCCCCCAATTATCGAGTACCGAAGACCTCTGCATCCGAAGCCTCCCGCGAATGACTCCAGAGCATCAATCACTAAGGTCAGTAAGGCAAGCCTCCTAGTTCTCTCAGACGTGACTTCAAATTCCTTAATCCCTACGCCCATATCACCACCTTAGCCCATATAATCACTTGGGCACTCCTTAATTACCGCCTCCAGAACTATTTCAGGTGAGTGAAGAAGCTATGGACACGTCGAAGGATTATAGATTGCTTTTGGTTAGGGACGCCGTCAGCAGGTTAGAGAGAATCGTCAGGGTATGGAACCTTAACTACCCGATACATAAGAATGTAGTTCTTCAGAAATTGAGGGAGGCGAGAAGGTTCTCGGAAGAAATACTTCATTCATACCTGCCCCTAAGCTACCTCATCACCTACGAACCTGTCACGAAGCTTCAGGATCTCGGAAAAGAGCTTGCGAAGCTCCTTCTACCTCCGAAAGGAGTTAGTGTTTCAGGGAAGTCCAAACTCCACGTGGCTGAGATTAAGTACTGCCTCCTGCAGCTTATCAACCTGAAACCTAAGCTAGCGCTTGGTGAGGAAAACAAGCCGGAATATGCCGTGGACATCGTCGGCGTTGAGATAGCTTCCGTCACTAAGCACCCCAACGCGAGCAAGCTCTACGTAACTAAGGCGGGGACAGCTGCTTTCGGACTTACAATAGTAACTAACATCGAGTCAGTGCGGAAGGGTGAAATCAGAGCGGCGGCGATATTACCGCCAAGAGAGTTCTTCGGCGTTATAAGCGAGGCCATGTTCTGCAGCGACCCTCTCCCCAAGGAGTTCCTTGGTAAGCGCCCACCTCAGAACCTCATCTCAAGCAAAGAGGTTGCCTCAGCGGTTGAAGGAATTATTAGGGAGAGGTGAGGGCTCAGACAGCCGCCACATCCTCATGGCTCGAGCTCAGGGTTGCTGAATGACCTCATCATGACCCTCAACCTAGAGCTCGCTAATTAATTTGCTGTTACGAACTAATACCTGTAAAGCTCCATCTGCTTCGAAAGGTAAGGATCCAGGGATGAGGCTCTCCTTATAAGCTCATCCATCAGCTCCCTGAAATCATCAAGGGTTAGGGATCCGAAGCCTCCGAAGCCTAAATTTAACCTCACAATTCTGGAGAATGTTGCCTTGTCAATGATCCCGGAGTCTAAGGCGACACTCCCCATGAAGGTTAGGTCCATGTCCGGTATTGAAAACCCTCTGAGCATCAGTAAAGCCTTAATGATGTTTCTGATAGCATCCCTTCCATACTCTCTTAGGCTGACGTCGTCCTTGACCCGGTCAGCTAGCTGAAGAGCTTTAGTAAAGAACCTAAGGGTGTCTGAGTACGAGCCCTTCCTCATCTTGTGTGAGGTAGGGGAGGTCATATCTCTATGTTAGCATGCATCTTCTTAAGATCATCCTCGGTCTTACCTAGCAACCTCATGAGCTCCGATATAACGGAGTCTAGGAACACTAGGGCGGTGACCTCGAAAAGAGTTCCTAGGGGTGCTAGAGGTTCGTAAATCCCAACTAACTGACGTACGTTGTAGTCATCCTCAGCGCTCACCTTAGACCTACCTGGAATCTGTATTATGAGGTCGGACACCTTACCCAGAGGGGAGTCCGGGTACGTCGTTAACGACGCTACATAAGCGCCTACAGACTTAGCGACCTCAGCCGCAGTAACTACGAGCTTAGTTCTGCCAGACCCTGAAATAGCTATGACTATATCCTTCGGGTTAAGGGCAGGAACTATCGTTTCGCCAAGCACGTAAACGTGGAAACCTAGGTGCATCAACCTCATAGCGAATGCCCTACCGACCAGTCCAGACCTACCCGCACCGATAACGAGGACCTTTCTGCCTTCCCTGTAAGCGGAAACAAGGAGCTTGATGAAGCTCTCAACCTCACCCTCCCTAATGTAGTGGAGGGCACTAGTGACGAACTTAGTGATGAGCGCGTAGGACTCCTTAAAGACTTCCACTACTTCCCTTGCTTAACCTCCCTTACACTGACTTATAAGTTTATTTTACTAGAATTTACCCAGCTGAAAGCACCTCAGATGATGAGGGAGGTGATCTCTGAGCAAAAGTGATGAGTGCTGACGGCGTTCGCATCTATTAAAACCGATCCTAAGCCCGGTTTTCGTTACTTGCTAAGAAATTGCTTAACGTTGTGCTGATCAAGCCATACTTAGCTTCGTTAAATCTGCGCCAGCAATGCTTAATTATCATTCATCATAGTTCTTGTTGGTGCCAAGATGCGGAATTCGCAGAGGGTGCTCATCCAAGGCTTTAGTGGTACGGACTAGGTGTGGGGAGTTGAGTTCTAGGAAGGAGGTATTGCTTCAGCTTCTCGAATCCTTGAAAAAAGGTGAGAAGTGTCTGCCTTCTTCTGACCCTCTAGCGCCTTTACTAAGGGGTTTTCCGTCGACGTATATTGGCTTAGGCGGAGACCTATGTTTCAGTAGTCTAGTGCCTGTAGCTCTTGAAGCTTTAAGGGCGGGGTCGCTTCCTTCAACTGTTGCGTCATTTCTGGATTGGAGGGACTTTGAGGTTTTTGTAACTGAGTTGCTGGAGTTGAGCGGTTTCGAAGTCAAGCGGTCGATTAGGATGAGGTCAAGGAGGTTTGAAATAGATGTCTTCGCTTGCGACCCGGTAAGGGGTAAAGGCGTCGCTATAGATTGTAAGCACTGGACACCAGGGTATTCCAAGAGAAGTAAGCTTAAAGGTATAGCTGAAGAGCATAGGGCTAAGCTACGCCTTTTCCTAGGAGAGTGTGAAACTCTCTATGAAAGGTTCCCTACCATCAGAAGGTGCAGGTTTTTCGTTCCAGCAGTGGTTACCTTAACGGAATCTTTAAGGGGGTTTGTGAGGGGATCATTCGTAGTTCCGATAGCTTCCTTCAGGGATTTTATAAGCAGGTTGGATTACTACATAGAAACCTTCGGGTTTGACGAGTGCGCTGAGAGAAACCCGTGTTCTTGAAGAGCTTCATGATGTCGTGCTTGTGTTGGTCTGCTGAGGTGATGCAGTGGTTTGAGTTTCATTTCCAGGTAGTGATGTGGGGAGTGGAGTAGGTGCGGGGGTCGTGGTAGTGTTCGTTATCGATTCCTTAACTATTTGTAACCCGTACCAACCCAGAACCAATGCAATGATCATGAGCCCTATAAGCACTAAGGCCCCTGCGAAGTAGTTGTCGTTGCTGTTCTTCCTCCCCGGCATTCTCTGCAACCACCTCACGATTAGTGAGTGAGGGTTATTAAGTTACCGTTCCGTGTGATTCCTCCACATAATTATTTTTAGGTGTTTGGACAGTGATAACGGTTAAGCTGATGGTCGACGCAGCTCACGTAATGCTATATGCTGTGATTGCGGAGATTGCAGCGCTGACGCTATTAAGCTCAAGTGAGGGCTTAAGGAAGAAGCTCGAATCCAAGGGGATAATGGTCTCTCCATTCATGGTGATGGTTGATGTGGGTAAGGTTCCAAGGTTTAAGAGGCTTACCTCATCCAAAGTGACTAGGGGGTTCTTCCTTGTGGCGGGGTTGCTTAACTTCTCCGCATTATTAGCTGTACTCTACTGGCAGGTTCTCCCCTCTCTTTACGGCTTATTCAATGCAGACATTTCAGGTGGAGGGAAAGCTTCATCTCCGTTCGTGCCGGTCATACCTGGCCTTACTATAGGGCTCAACGTGTTTCCCTACATCCTAATCGCGCTGTCAATTGGTGTTGCTCTTCACGAATTCTTTCATGCGCTCGCTGCCTACAGCGTTGGGTGGCGCGTAGATGCATGGGGGGTGGGGCTCTTCCTCATATTCCCTTTGGCGTACGTGAAGCCTAACGAGGATGATTATAAAGGGGCGTCCCTTAAGGCTAAGGCGACTGTCCTCACTGCGGGGGTGTTAGCAAACACTGTTCTTTTCCTTATTTCCATGCCTTTACTTCCTGTGGTGGCTTCTCAGATAGTTACTGCCCCAACTATTGTTGGGGTTATGAATTCGTCGGAGGAGCTCCCAGCGATTAAGGCGGGGGTTGAGGTACCCTCCGTGATCCTATCCGTTAATGGAACGCCTGTGAAGTCGGTGTATCAATTCATCGATATGTTGACGCCTTACCGTAACACAACAGTCCTCATAAGGCTGAAACTAGCTAAGGCCGAGATCGTGAATGACGAAGTTCGGTTCGATCCAAACTCCACAGCTGATTATTTAGTCAGGAAACCTGCGGGCAGTATGATAGGGGTTTACCTTCAGGACTTACCTGTGTATGGCACTAGCTCACTCGCTATTGAATGGACGAGGTTTCTCTACTGGATGGAGATAGTTAACATTTCTCTGGGCATAATAAATGCTGCCCCTCTCTACATATCCGACGGAGGGAGGCTGATTTCAGAGGCTTTGGGAGGTAGACGTATCCTTAACCACCTAATCCAGGGAGGTACTGCAGCGGCTATAGTAATATTGCTGATTGTGGGGTTGCTGAGGTTCATTTAGTTCGTTAGAGCCCTACACCCTCTAAGCATGTTGGTTAGTAGAGTAATCCTGCTAAGTTCCTCTAGGGTCTCAGCCATATGTAGAGCTCTGTAAGGACTTTGGGCCGCGAAAACTACGCCCTGATTCAGTATTACGACGACCCTGCACTCCTTCACAGCGACTCCTACAGCTTCAGCGAGCTCTTTACTTCCTGGAGGGAAGGAGTTGACTTCCGCTATGCATTTCCCGAGAACTTCACTCCCTTTAAGCATTGTCATATCTGCCTTCAGACCGGAGGAATACAGAGCCAGCGTGAGGGGATTCCTCGTGAACAGCACAGCCCTAACCTCCTCATTATTCAGGTATATGGATTGATGCATTCTCCACTCGCCAGATGCTTTCTTGCCGCTCAGCGAGAGCTGAGGCCCCAAATCGAAAGGGACGTAGACTATGTCTTCCGGTGTTAGTCTATGCTTAGGTACTTGAGTAGGTGTTATGTAGAAACCTTCCCCCCATCTGAAGCTTGCGTTGCCCCCGAAAACCTCCACAAGGCCTTTCTCATGCGCTGACCTCATGACGTCTCCCAATGCAGCTAGGAGCTTGCCCAGCCTCTCATCCTCGTCGGCCAATACTTACCCCCATACATAGAC
>JAGHCP010000041.1 GCA_021160415.1 Desulfurococcales archaeon | reverse complement strand
CAGGAACCCCCAACCCTGTAGGCTAGGAGCTCGTACGTGCAGTCAACACCTTCAGGCCACCCCACCGCAGCGATGGCCCCAACTAACCCCTTCCTAATCCCTAAGGGGGCCTTGAGTGAGTCCCCATACATCCTAAGAAAATCCTTAACCAGGTCTACAGGGACGTAATCAGTTAACGCCTTGAAGTAGAACCTCCTGAAGTCATCGTCAACACCTCCCTCCAGGAACACCAGACCCGGATCGGTCGTCGGCCTAAACCTTAAGGACTCCACGTACTCCTGAACAATGCCGGCGATTTCGGAGATCAACCTATCAATGACTGACTCCCTAACCAACACCCTAAGCGCTACCGCCCCATTCCCCCTAGTCTTGAAAGGGATTGAGGGGTTAAGACGGACGAGGTTTGGGTAGTCAATGAAGGAGGTATCTGGAAATTCACGTAAGATATGCTTAACTATGAGGTAAGCCAGATGTGTGGTGCAACCACCAATAGTAGCGTCGATGTCATCTAATCCTACGTGGAGTGAGGTAAAAACCCCTTCAACCCTTCCTTCCCGTGGAGCAGCGTTACTTACCGCCGAACGTCTTTCCCTCAACTATAATCATTGTAAGCGTTGACCTGACCTTAGGTATCCTCCTTATCTTGCTTGATATTATCTCCTTCAGCTCCTCGGTGGAGTTAGCCTTCACCTTAGCGACGATGTCGTACACGCCGTACACTATGTAGGCCTCAATCACACCCTCAGTCTTGGAGAGTATATCCATTACCTCCTCCTCAGTCCCTATATCCGTGTTTATGAGAACTATCGCTTCAGGCACACTCTACACCAACCTTATGGTTTACGGAGAGTAATTTAAACCTTAACCCATAACTTCATTAACGATTTAAACAAGGATGCGAAGGCATCAAGACCTAACCGGTGGTTATGGATGCACCCAAAGATATATGTGGTCAGGGTTCAAGGCGACGACCCTAAGATGTCCACAGCGCTGAAGCTCGTGCGCTTAGGTCTTGCAGTGAGGGTATCGTTGCGGGAGGTGCCGCGGGGCTCCCTAATCCTTGACCCGACAGCTGAAGAGGTGCTGACCCCGGGCGACAGGTCCCACATCTCTTCAAGAGGCATTACAGTAATAGATTCCTCATGGAACAGAGGCGTGGATGACATAGTTAGGGTTTCAAGGAGGCTTAAGGGTTTTAGGAGGGTTTTACCTGCCCTGAAGGCTGGCAACCCAATAAACTACGCAGTCCTCACGAAGCTCAGCAGCGCTGAAGCCGTTGCCGCAGCCCTCTACATAACCGGGTTTAAGGACTCAGCTAGGGAAATCCTAAGCAAGTTCAAGTGGGGGAGGAACTTCCTTGAGCTGAATAAGGACCTGCTTGAGAGGTACTCGAAGGCTTCCTCGAGGGAGGAGGTCCTCATACTACAGAGGGAATTCCTCTCTAAGTTCAGGTTTTGGGGGGGGTGCCGGCTATAGCCCGCCTTCTGTACTTCGGCGGCATTCCGCTGAGCGGCCTACCCGCACCTCGCGCGGCCCTCATCGGTGCTGCTTGGCCTTGCTCCGGGAGGGTCGGCCGTTTCAACGCATCCGCCCAGATACTCAGCGGGTTACTGACCCCCCGTTGCCGGGGGAGCCCTCACCGCATCATAGACATCCCTGGGCGGCCGTGCCGTTTCTGCGCCGGAGCCGCGGGTCTCCCCGCACCCCTTACGGGGTCTCCCTGCCGCGAGGAGGGCGGAGCTTCCTCAGGGCTTGAAGCCCCGTAGCCGCCAGCCGGCTCCCCCCCAATAATTCCCTCAACCCCGGTAATTACGGTTACCTCGGCAGGAAACCCTTTAATAGTCAGCAGTAATAGATTCGGTTCGGAGGGCCGGTAGCTCAGCCTGGAAGAGCGCTCGGCTTGCAACCGAGAGGCCCCGGGTTCAAATCCCGGCCGGTCCACCACCCAGCCTTCAATTCCTTCTCCCTCCCCTATCCCGCATTAAGGTGGACGCAGGCCTCACCTACACATCCTCAGTCATGAATCGCTGACTCAGAATCTCCCACACCCAAACTTCAGTCAGTCCGGCATACTCTCCGAGGTAGGTTCCTATGGGGTGACAGCTCCTTAATTACTAAATTGTTAGTTGCCTCATGTGTGGTTAGGTAGGTGCGGTGGGATGTCAGGTTCGCCGTTCGCTGCCGGGGTTGAGGGGCTTGGAGCTAATCTCATGGTGGCATTGATACTCAGCCTTCTAGCGATGTACTTAGGCCGTAAGTACAACTTCTCTTACGTCCCTCTATTCATAATTCTTGGTTGATTCTAGGGCCTATGCTTGGTTTACTGGACAGAGGGATCGCGCGTTCATTGTTCGATCACCTCAGGACCTTAGGCCTACTCATCATACTGTTCGCTGAGGGACACATGCTTAAGTGATCCTTACTGAAGAAACACTTCACCACGATAGCTTTCCTCGACACGTTAGGGCTCGTGGCTACGGCGTTTGTAGGTGGTTGGTTCTTCAGCTTAGTGTTCCACGCACCGATGCTGATAGGGTTTCTCTACGGGGCAATAATATCCGCTACGGACCTCACAATACTCATCCCTCTATTCCGCCAGTATAAGGTTGGGGAGAACCTACGCACGGTACTTGTGACGGAGTCTATATTTAACGACCCGCTCGGGATAGTGCTGACATCGGTAGCCGTCGCGTTAACCGTACCTCAAGCAACAAGCGCTAGGATGATCGAGTATCTAGCGTCCCTCACGAACATGCCTGTAGCAGCAATCACGTACTTCATGTACCAGTTAGTAATGTCTGTGGCTATAGGGGCAGGCTTCGAGTACTTAGCTCACTGGCTCATAGTTAAGATGGAGCTCTACAAGAGCCCTGAGGAGACGGTGATTTTCTCCCTATCTGTCGCGTTGGCAGGTTTCCTCGTGGGTGAGGAGATCAGGGCCTCGGGATACCTAATAGCGACCACGACCGGCATAATCCTAGGGAATCACCACATATTCTTCAAGGAAGGTAACCTATGGGGGAGGATCAGAGCCACGGTTGACACGGAGTAGCACTTCAACGAGTACTTAGCAACGATAGCTGTCACTTATATTCATTTTCCTTGGAGCCACGGTGAACCTGGGGTGCTCACCGACGTACTATGGAAAGCGCTCCTCATATCCTTAGCCCTCGTCTTCATAGCTAGGCCTGTAGCGGTCCTCCCGCTAAGGAGTGTGGGTCATTGGTCATGGAGGGAAGTCCTTTTCATAGGTCTTGAAGGCCCAAGAGGTGTGGTGCCTTCAGCGCTGGCAACGCTCCCGCTCTCCCTAGGGTTATCTACCGATCGCAAGCAATGATATACTGGGGGAGTTGATACTCGGAACCACAGTGATAACTGTTCTAACATTCATAATACTTGAGACCCTATGGCTACCTAAACTCAGAGCAATGCTTAAGGATAAAGGCACCGCAGGAGCTAGTGGTTAGCGACCCACCACTCAGAAAGCTGAAGTACGGCTAAGCCGTACACCGCAGCACCAACCCCTAGCTCCTCAACGCTAATTACCTCCCTATCCGTGTGGGAGAGTTCAGATCTCCCAGGCCCGTACGCAGCTGTGTCGTGCGTCACCTTCCCGTAAAGCAGGTTCATGTCGCTCGTGCCGAACTTGCGGGCTAAGGTGGGCTTAAAACCCAGCCTCAGCAAACCCCTCATGAGGGCCCTTGGTACGGGGTTCGAAGGGGACACCTTCACAGGCGGTGTGAAGGACCTCAAAGCAACTGAACAGTCTGAAGGCGCCAAACCCTTTACGAAATCCAACACGTCTTCGTAAGTGTACCCAGCAGGGACCCTCACGTTAATACCCGCAACACCGTGTCTGGGGATGACGTTCCACTCACCCCCACACCGAAGGCTCACCACTGAAGCCACCGGGGAGTTCCTGCAGGACGAAGCGTCACTGCATAAAGCCCGGAGCTTGGAGTCGATACCGCATAGCTTGGTGCAGGCTGAGTCACCTAACCACGGCGTGGATGTGTGCCCCCCTCCCGCAGAACACTCAATCACGGCGGAAGCGGCCCCACGGTACTCAACAATCACCTTGAACGTGTTCGAAGGCTCCAGGAT
>JAGHCP010000122.1 GCA_021160415.1 Desulfurococcales archaeon | reverse complement strand
TATTTATGGCTAAGTCAAGAAACACCGCCTCACGGAGATCCACCCCTATCTTCCTAGAGTCTATATGTGCTCTCCAAGGCTGTGTGAAAACAAGGGTGATGTGACTTGGCCATGAATCCATGAGGTAATGCTTAATGTATAGATAAGCCGATATAATGCCGTCGCAGTCGCCGTGGCACACCACACCGGATTTCTTCATAATCCATCAGTGTATTATCGCTAATTTATTTATAAGGGTTGAAGATAGAGGGGTTTTGGCTGATGGGGGTGGTTCAACAGATTTTGAGCGGGGAAGAAGTGACGTTATTCGACCCCTTAACGAAAGCGTTAAGGAAGCTTCAGAGACAGAAGTATCACCTCATAGGGACTCATTCAGCTGTTAAGAAATGCCTATGGGTTCACAACGCCTTAACACAGCAGAGGTTTTGCTATAAATGCAAGTTCTACGGCATAGAGTCGCATAGATGTATTCAGTTCAGCCCCTCCGTTCTATGGTGCTGGAATGCATGCCTCCACTGCTGGAGGGTTAGACCGCAAGATATGGGCCTCACATACTCCGACCTAACGAGGCTTCCCTATGTGGACGACCCTGAGTTCCTAGTGGATATGGCCATAGTTGAGCACCGGAGAACCGTGAGTGGCTACAAGGATAGGGCTCCGAGGCAGATGTGGGAGGAGGCGATGGATCCTAAGCACGTGGCGATCTCGTTGACAGGGGAACCCATGCTCTACCCTAGGTTCGGGGAACTCCTGAGCGAATTCCATAGGAGAGGCATAACGACCTTCGTCGTGACTAGGGGTGTGAGGCCCGAAGTTATTGCGTCATTAGATGAGGAACCCACTCAGCTCTACGTCTCTTTAGAGGCATGGAACAGGGAGATGTATGAGTACTTCAACAGGCCTTTAACGCCTAGGGCGTGGGATAAAACGCTTGAGACGTTAGATCTTCTTCCCTCACTCTCCTCCCCAACAGTTATCAGGGTGACTGTTGTTAAGGGTTTCAACATGAAGGACGCTGACGCCGAGGGGTTTGCGAAGCTGTTGCAGAGAGCGGAACCTATCTACGTGGAGGTTAAGGCATACATGCACGTAGGTGGGTCGACTGAGAGGTTAAGCAGGGAAAACATGCCATCCATGAGTGAGGTCATGGAGTTCGCTCAGAAGTTAGCTGACAATCTAGGGTATAGAGTCGCCTCGTACTCAACGCCTTCAAGGGTTGTTCTGCTGACGAAGCTCCCGGGCCCAATAATCAGATATGGTAAGGGATGCCCCGAAGCCTGGAAAACAGAGGATATAGGGGACGAGTACTCGGGGGAATATGGACTCCCCCCAGAAGAGGTGGTTTAGGTCTTCGGTGGCCGCGTAATTAAGGATTGTCACGCTGAAAATTAACAGTTAGGTTTAATTCATCAGTAAAAAGATATGTTTTCGACCGAATATGAAGGATTTACAATCTGCTATAGGGGGGACACCCTTAATTAGGTTAAGTAGGTCTCTACCCGACGATGTTGAGGCTGAGATATGGGTTAAGCTTGAGTTCATGAATCCGACGGGTAGCGTTAAGGATAGGGTGGCTTACTACATGATCAAAGAAGCTGAGAGGCAAGGGAGACTACGGAAAGGTATGAAGATAGTCGTCGCAACGACAGGCAACACGGGCATATCTTTCGCGGCGATAGGTGCCGCAATGGGTTACAAAGTCACTGTAGTTATACCGGAAAGTATGAGCAAAGAGAGGCATTTGCTTCTGCAACTGCTTGGGGCAGAAGTCGTAAGGACTCCTGGAGGGGAGTCAGACGCGTCTAAGGCGATCGAGGTCGGTAGGCAGTTGGAGAAGGAGTGCCCTGGCCAATGTGTTTTCTTAGATCAGTGGGTGGAGGAGGCTAATGTTAGGGCGCATTATGAAACGACGGGGGAGGAAATCCTTAAGCAACTAGGCAGGATGGATGCATTCGTAGCCAATATCGGTACGGGAGGCACACTTGTTGGAGTCGGTTTGAGGCTTAAGGAAGTTTTTCCTGATGTCAGGATAGTTGGGGCTGAGCCGGAGGAATGTGCAGTTACTTTCCACTGGATACGCACTGGTGTGGAAGGGCCTTGCAGGCCCCACATAGTTGAGGGTGTGGGTGATGGGTTAGTTCCACCATTAATTAAGAAGTATAGGGATGTGGTGGATGATTTTGTAACTGTGCCTTCAGCTGAGGCTTTGGAAACTGCTAAAAGACTAGCAAGACTGGAGGGACTGGCTGTGGGGATTTCGTCCGGGGCTAACGTCGCCGCGGCGGTGAAGGTGGCGAGGAAATACGGGATGAGGAAAGGGGTGAAGGTAGTGACTGTATTGCCCGATTATGCTGCCAGGTACTTCAGTACGCAGTTGTTCGGGAGCTCGATGCTTTGAGTGATGGTGAAGAACGATCTTTAGTTGAGGAGTTGATTGGGGAAAACTAGACTGACGGCTTGGTTATGTTTAGACCCCTAACCAGCATATACGGGGCTTTCATCGGAGTTTGAACTTCCCACCACTTGACCATATAGGCATGCTTGCCCAAGTCCACCACGTTTTTGAGGAGATTGTCGAACCTGTCGGCGATCCTTATCCGGCCTAGGTGCCCCACTATCTCCCCGTTCCTAACGAGGAGTGCCGCGTCCCTACTTACGGTTGAAAACATACCTTCAACGTAGTTCTGCAACCTCGTGTACCAGTTGTTATTCACGATTATTCCGTTGCCAAGTTCTGCGGCCAGGCTTTCCTCATCAAGCCCTCCAGTACTTAGCCTGAGGTTCCAAGGTGTCGGGAAGATCAAGCCAGCATTTCCAGTAGTAGATGCATTCATCTTAGCCGCCGTACCTACGTTGTGTAGAAGGTTCCTCAGAACCCCCTTCTCGATGATCGGCTTGTCGTAGGTCGGCGTACCCTCATCGTCGAAGGCCGTGGAGCCTGGTAGGTCGGCGTCTCTTGGAACGTCCATTAACGTGACTTTGTCGGAGGCAACTGTGTCCCCAACCTTGAACTTCATGAACATGGAGTACCCCATAAGCACTGCGGCCGCAGAGGCCATGAAGCCTATGTAGTCGATGAGATTGCCGACAACTAATGGGGAGAGAACCACATCGTACTTACCTGGCTCGTAATCTGCTTTCTTAGAGGTCAGTGTCGCGTAGTAGGCTGCTTTCTCCCCGACCTCCTGGATCTTCCTGAGGTCCAAGTATCTTCCTCCATAAGCCCAGTGCCCACTCATCTCGCCCTTGAAGACCCTTAGGTAAGCCTCAACAGCCGTTCTCTCCTCCCTTCCTGCGAAGCCTTTGCTTGTAGCTGTGGCTTTGACCTCATGCGTAAGGGTTAAGGTCCCAGCAACTCTGTCGACTCCTCCACTCAACGCGGAATTAACTAGTTCCTCAGCAACATCTTTCGGATTATTTAAGGCATTCACCACCGCTTTATCCACGAGCCCTTCAAGAGGCTCCCAAGGTTTGGGTTTTGGGAGCGGCGCATACAGCTCTGACTCCTCCAGCATCTCCAGAGCCCGCGCAGATGACTTAACGGCTTTGACGACCTCCTCAGGGTCGCTTACGGAGAGAGATAGGTAGAGAGTCTTCCTATTCTTAGCTATGTAGACAGTTACCTTAGTCTCGAGCCATGACTGCGTAACTGAGGGCTCCGTGTTCCAGAACTTAACCATTGCTGAGTTAACGTCGCTTACAAGGGCTATGACGTCGTCGAAGTCCTTCCTAAGCTCGTTAACCACTTCCTCCGCGATATTTAGCGGGTCACGCATTACGCAATCACCCCCAACCTAATGCTTGATAATCTGACATCCGGGCCGCCGAACCAGACGGGCACGCCCTGCCCGGGCTCTCCCTTGCCACATATTCCCGGGTAGAACCTAAGTTCCTTGCCTACCGCTGACACCCTGCTGTAGAAGCCCTTAGTCGTGACCTCAAGGACCGGGTTCCTCACAGGCTCGGCGAGCTCACCCTTCTTGATGAGGTATGCTTCGAGCCCTACGTACCTCATGTTCCACCTGTTGTCATCTATGTTCCACTCCATGTATGACTTCATGTACACCCCTAGACCTATGTCCTCGACTAACTCGCGGAAGGATCTATCTCCTGGGGCGAAGTACGTATTACTCATCCTTATGATCGGTTCGGAGCGGTAATCCATGGCCCTAGCGGCCCCGTTGCTTGAAGTACCGAATATCGCGGCTGTGTGCCTGTTGTGCAGAGGTTCGTAAATCAGACCCTCCTTATATAGGTATCTCGGTCTCGCTGGAACACCCTCATCGTCGAATAGGTAGTAACCGGAACTTCCAGGTATTGTTGGATCCTCCACCACGGTTGCGTGGTCACTCCCTACTCTGTAGGTCCTCACCATCTCAGGCTTCACGAACGACTCCCCTGCTTGAGCGGCTTCCCTACCCAGAATCCTGTCAGCCTCCATCGGGTGGCCGGAGGATTCGTGAACGATTAAAGCAACGATCTCGGACCCCACCACCACAGGTATACTCTCTCTCGGGGGTTCAACGCCTTTCAGAAGAACGTTCTCCAAGTTCCTCACCTCCTCAGTAACTCTATCCTCAACCCTCCACTCCTCTAACTGCTCAGGCCCTCCACTACCCCCGAATTCCAGCATCCTTTGAAGAGTTCCTTTCTGAGGGGACGCTAACACGACGTTCAGCATCATGGAGACCCTCGGGACCACTGAGTGGATCTCAGCACCGTCAGACGTCAATAAGTACTTCTCCTCCTTGCTTAGCGCCACCTCATACATCGTCACCGGCACTTTCACTTCCTTAGGCGTTGAAACTATCGCGTCGTAAAGCTCCTTACCGAGCTTAATCCTGTCTTCCAGGCTGAGCGCCTCGAAGGGCTTCTTAACCTTGACCTCGTAGGAGGCCCTCCCGAGCCTCTCCTCGCTGAACCTTATTGGGTTCTTCCTAAGGGTTGAGACGCTTCTCGCCCTAACCACGGCGGCCTTCACAGCCGCCTCAACGCCTTCCCTAGTTAGTCGGTTTGTAGCTGCGAAACCGAGCGATCCGTTAACAAGCACCCTTACCGCAACCCCATCTACCACGGAGGTACCTGCACCAACTATTTTGGGACCCCTCATGGAGAGCTCATCGGATTCGTTCTTATGGTACCGAGCCTCAACATATGAAGCCCCCTCGCTGAGACCGTAGTTGAGGGCGTGCCTGAGAAGATCCTCATCTACCGGCAGAATCACCACCGAAATATAGTTGCCTCAGAGCTTATATCTTGAGATACCTCGTGAGGCGGAATAACTTGCTAATGTATGTAATTATTTCAGGTAGTACCCTGTATTTAAAAAGCATAAACTATTTATATACGAACATCTAACCCTCCTTAAGGGCCTTATCAGCTACTTCATAACCTAGCTGGAAAGCTTTCAGGTTCGCTTCAAGCCATCTCCTGGGAACTCTGCCCTTCACAGCCTCAAGGAGGTCCTCCTTAGTGAAGGGCGTTTCCCTCCCCTCAATGAGCCTCGCATACGCCCCTAACACAGCCACGTTCATAGATCTCGTAGTGCCTGCCTTACCGGCGAGCTCCGTGAAGTCATGGGCAACCACCGAACCTCCGAGCTTCTTAAGCGCGTCGATAATGGCATCTACGTCAGGGTACTCCGCAGCGCCGACATTGACGTCTATCGGGAATACCTTTCTGGTGTTAATCACTACGATGCTGTCCGGCTTCAGGTACGTTAAACCGCGTCTTAATCCTTCCAGGGGTTCTAATGCGAGAAGTGCGCCCGCTTCGTCCTCCATGAGCAGGGGGCCATACACTTCTTCCCCTATCCTTACGTGTGAGTGGACCGCACCCCCTCTCTGCGCAGCCCCGAAGGTCTCACCTATCCTTACGGAGAGTCCCTTCCTCAGGGCCGCGTCGCCGATGATCCTGGAGAGAAGTACGGATCCCTGCCCCCCTACACCCGCGATCATTAAGTAGTAATTCTTACCCCCCATGCTACTTCACCTCGTAGAGCTTGACCCCCTTGCCTGAGGGCCTTATTGCCTTGACAGGGCAGGTTTGCGCGCAGAGCCCGCATCCCACGCACAGTACAGGGTCGATGAAGGCTTTCTTCCTCTTCTTATCCCACCCGACGGCGGGGCATCCCAGCTGAACGCAGAGTGTGCACCCGATGCACTTATCCTGGTCGACCACGAAGCGCTCGAGCTCAACGCCACTCCTTAATGCTCTCCTAGTGACCTGAAGGGCGCACTCCCTCCTAGCAACCACTAACGTGGGGACCTTCTTCAGATAGGCTGTTTCCATCGCCTGCAGTATCGCCTCCTCCGTTTCCTTAAGGTTGTAGGGGTCAACAGTCCACACGTGTTCAACGCCTAGAGCTTTGGCGATGTCCTCAATCCTCATTTTCTTGGCGGGCTCCATCATGGCCGTAACGCCGGACGTCGGCGAGGGTTGATGCCCGGTCATCGCGGTCCAGGAGTTATCCATAACTATGAACGTTATCGCTGCCTTGTTGTAGACTGCGTTAGCTACGGCAGGCATGCATGCGTGGAAGAACGTGGAGTCCCCAGCAACCGCAACTATGGGGCCGTCCCTGTACCCTGCTTGATACTGTCCCTGCGCCACCCCTATGCCTCCGCCCATTATGTAGTTAGTATCAAGTATTTCGTACGGGTTGCTGATCATGTAGCGCTTCGAGGCCTTATCTTCCGAGGGTGTGATCTCCTTAGCGAATATCCCGTAGCCTCCCTGCTCGTAGCACCCTATGTCGCCGTTAACTATCCACACGCCCTTCCATTCCTGCTTGTACTTAGCTGTTAGCTTCAGGAGTGCGAACCTAAGCCCCCAGTATGTGCCTAGGTGCTGGCAACCTGGGCAAAGCGCTGAGGATCTAGGGGCTAGGATCTTCACGAGTTCCTCCTTAAGCTTCCTCCTCTCTTCAGGGACTTCGGGTGGGTGGATCCCTAAGTAATTCGCAACTGCGTTCACTACTTGAGTTATTCCCAGCTCTCCATACCTTAGGAGGGCCCTATTCTTTAGCTTCCCGAACACAGGCTTCTCAAGCGCGAAGTCCTTAAGGAACACATACACTTGCTCCTCGATGAAGGGGTCCCCTTCCTCCACGACGAGGATCTTACTCACCTTACTTACGAACTCCTTAAGCAGGTTCTCTGGGAGTGGGAAAGGCGTCCCGACTTTAAGGATCCAGGGCTTACCTTCAGCACCGAGCTTCATTAAGGCGTCCTTCACGTAGGAGTACCCCATGCCTGAGGCTATTATCCCTAAGTCCGACTCCCCTTCCTCTATGCGGTTGAAGGGCACGGAGTTAACGAAGTCCTTGATCTCCTCCAGCCTTTCGAGTTGCCAAGCGTGTTTAGCTGTTGGCCCGGCCTTCCCCTTATACTTGAACGGGCCGTAAACGTTGAAACGGAAAGGTAACTTATAGTGCCTGTCGAAGAACACGGGGTTTCTGTCTTTCCGCATCTCCCCGAAGGTTACGTCGCCTGATGAATGGCTTATCCTAGTCACAGACCTCACGAATACGGGTAATTCAAACCTCTCGGAATACTCGAAAGCTGCTTTAGTCATGTCCTTGGCTTCCTGCTGAGTGCTTGGCTCCAGGATCATTACGCCAACTCCCTTCGCAAGGAACCTAGTGTCCTCCTCCGTTGAGGAGTAGAACGCATCCGGGTCATCTGCTGAGACAATCACTAACGGGCCGGGGAGCCCTCGATACACCACAGTGGAGAACATGTCCATGACCCAATTAGTTCCCGCATTTTTCATGGTAACTATCGTTCGAGCCCCCACCATGGCCGAACCCACAGCCACGTCAAGCGCAACCTTCTCATTAACTGACCATTCAGCATGGAACCCGAGGTCCTTAGCCACTAGTGAAAGCGTCTCCATGATTTCAGATGAGGGGGTTCCCGGATAACCGGTTGCGACCTGAACCCCTGCTTCAACGGCTCCCCTGGCGAAGGCCTCATTACCCTGCAGAATAACCCTCTTTCCCGGCTCGTCAAGACCGACTATGTGTTTCAATATAATCACTGCGTTATGTGTGGAGGTTGATTATATAAGTCTCAATTAATACGGCCTAATCAAATCAGGCGTTTATTTAATTGGAGAAGCGAAAAGGCGGATGGCTTCCACAAATAAACGTGGTTTCCTAATCCGAAACGCTTAATTAGGTAACCCCCTGCTTAAGTCGGGGTGCCAACATGGGTGGCCGCGTTTGCCGGTCTTAAGATATACAATACACGTACGCGTAAATTAGAGGTGTTCAGACCCCTAACAGGGAACCGCGTCTTCATGTTCGTGTGCGGCCCAACGGTTTACGACTACTCCCACGTCGGCCATGCAAGGGTTTTCGTGTTCTTCGACACGGTCGCTAAGTGGTTAAGGAAATTGGGGTACTCCGTGTTCTACATAGTGAACATAACGGATGTTGATGACAAGATAGTTAATAGGGCTGCGGATGAAGGCACTCATCCCCTGGAGCTTGCCAGGAGGTTTGAGAGTGCCTTCCTTGAAGACATGGCTTCGCTGAACGTGACGGCGCCTAACCTCTACGCTAGGGCCTCGGACTACCTTAAAGAGATATTCGAGCAGATAAAGGGCCTGATAAGTAAGGGATACGCATACGTGACCCCTACAGGTGTGTACTTCGACATCACGAAGTTCGGTGACTACGGTAAGCTCTCCAGGAGGAAGCCGGAGGAGTTGAGGGTTCATAGGATTGAACCAGACTCTAATAAGAGGAACCCGGGGGACTTCGCCCTCTGGAGGGTTAGGCCCAGAACGGAGTTCGGCTGGGAAAGCCCTTGGGGGTACGGAAGGCCTGGGTGGCACATAGAGGACACTGCGATAACGATCAGGCATTTCGGACCTCAGTACGACATTCATGGAGGGGCTGTCGAGCTTATTTTCCCCCACCACGAAGCCGAGGTTGCTCAAGCTGAGGCGTACACGGGTGTGAAGCCCTTCGTTAATTACTGGGTGCATGTGGGCCTCTTAACTGTTGACGGTGTTAAGATGAGTAAGTCCTTAGGGAACTACGTTACTGTGAGAGATGCTTTAAGTAGGTACAGCGCGAACGCACTGAGGATATTTATACTTCAGAACCACTACCGCAAACCCGTTGACTTCTCCTGGGAACTTCTTGACTCAGCAGCGAAAGCCGCATCTAAGGTTGAGGTTGCTCACCAAAGGCTAATGCAGTTGGAAAGGGTTGATGAAGGGGTGGGTGATGAGTTGGCTGCGAGTGCGGAGAGGGTGTGGGAGGGTTTCGCGGAGGCAATGAATAACGACTTCAACACTCCGGTAGCGCTTTCCCATCTCTACGACCTAGCGTCCAGCATTAATGACTTCACGAATAAGCACTTGAAGATATCGGCTAAGGCATTCGATAGGGTTAGGAAGGTCTTTGAGGGGATGGCTGAGGTGATGGGTCTTACATTCCAAGCGCCAGGTGCTGGAGATGTCGAGGAATTCATTAAGTTGCTGGTGGATGTGAGGTCCGAGCTGAGGGCTAGGAAGGTGTGGGACTTAGCGGACATGATCAGGGAAAGGCTGAAGGAACTTGGGGTTGAGCTTCAGGACTCAGGGAAGGAAACCAGATGGGTTATTAGGAGGTAATCTCTTTAACCTTAAGGTAAGTTGTGTAATCCCAAAGCGCTCTAACAACTTTAACAGCCCTCTCAGGCGTGGGGTATGCAGGGATCCCTGCCTCGTTCATCTTTCTTCTCTCAACCTTTTCGACATCACCACCGCCTAAATACACAGGTACGAGAACCTTTCCTTTACCGAACCACTTCCGCATGACCTCGGAGGCGCCCGGTATGGGGTCCCCGAAGATCACGATCACTATATCTACGGAGTCGTCTCTGAAGACATGCTTGAGGGCGATGTCGTAACGCTCTGCGTCAGCATCCCCGGTTAGGTCGAGGGGGTTCTTAATTATGCAGTAGTCTGGCAACTCATCCTTAAGGGAATACTTGATGTCCTCGCTGAGGGAAGCCATCTTAAGCCCTAGCTCCTCCACGTTGTCCGTCGATATTATGCCTGAACCTCCCGACGACGTAACTATCTGAACCCTAGGGCCTTTAGGTTTTGGGAGGAATGCCAGTCCTTTAGTCACGTCGTAAAGCTCCTCGATGCCATCTACAGGTATGGCCCCCGCTTTCCTGAATGCCGCGAGGTATAAAGCGTAGGAACCTGCTAAGGATCCTGTGTGGGAAGCTACGGCCTTCGCCCCTGACACAGTTCTTCCGGATTTCAGAATCACTACGGGTTTCTTAGTCGTAACTTCGGAGACGACGTTGATGAAGCGTTTCCCATCCCTCACGGCTTCAATATACATCCCGACCGCCTTGGTGTTGGGGTCCTCCCCAAAGTACTGGAGGAGGTCTGTCTCGTCAATATCTGCCTTATTGCCTAGGGCGGCCATCTTGCTGATTCCAATGCCTTCTTCTTCAGCCCAGATCTCAAACGCGGCCGCTATGGTTCCGCTCTGAGAAATTATAGCGAGGGGGCCTTTCCTGGTTATCTTCGGCCATGAAGCACAGAGGCCTTTATGGGGGTTGTTCACCCCTTGGCAGTTGGGCCCTAAGAACCTCAGTCCGTACTTCTTGGCTTTCTCAACCAGCTCAGACTCAAGCCTCTTTCCCTCTTCCTTACCTGTCTCCCTAAAGCCTCCGGAAATTATCACGGCTGCCTTAACGCCTTTCTCCCCCGCTTCCTCGATTACGGAAGGGACGAACCTCGCAGGAACAACTATCACGGCGAGATCCACGGGTTCCGGTATGTCTTTAAGGCTTGCGTAGGCCTTCAGCCCTAATATCTCGCCAGCTTTAGGATTTACCGGGTAGAGCCGCCCCCTAAACCCCGACTCCAAGATGTTCTTCAGTATTGCGTGCCCTGTCTTATCTGGGTTTCTGGAAGCCCCGACAACGGCTACGGACTCCGCCTCGAAAAGCGCTTTAACTTTGTCCAGATCCCTCAACAGATACACCCTCAGCTAGTAAGGTAGGGAAGGGTTCACCCTTTAGCCGCCCTTATGGCTTCCTCCAGGATCTCAACCGCCGTGTCTATGTGTTCCTCCTTTACCACGAGCGGTGGCTGTATCCTCAGTGCTGAGGTTCCCGCCCCGAGAATGATTAAGCCGCGCTTGAACACCTCATCGATCACTTTATTCCTGAGTTTCTTGTTGGGTTCCTTTGTGTCCTTGCTCTTAACGAACTCCACGCCTATCATCAGGCCCTTGCCCCTAACGTCCCCTATCTCCTCATACTTTTGCTGAAGTTCACTCAACCTCTTCATGAAGTACTCCCCTAGCTTGGCAGCTCTCTCAGGCAGCTTTTCCTCCTCCATCACATCTAGCACGGCGAGGGCTGCGGAAACCACGATCGGGTTGGCTCCTAAGGTGTTCTCATGGGCGTCAGGGTCCCACTCAAGGAGCTCAGCTTTAGCCACGCAAGGCCCGAACGGCAATCCATTGGCCGCGGCTTTCGACATGGTAATCACGTCCGGCTCCACACCGTAGTGCTCGATGGCGAACATCTTACCAGTTCTGCCGAACCCTGTTTGAACCTCATCAATAATCATGTAGAACCCGTAGTCCCTGCTCATCCTCCTTAATTCATGCAGGAACCTCTCCGGCGCTGGAACTATGCCTCCTGCACCTAGGATAGGCTCTATTATGAGGCCAGCAACCTCGTCAGGAGGTACGACGTGTTTGAAGAGGAAATCCTCTATGTAGGACAGCACGGCATCAATACATTCCTCTCCCTCCAAGCCTTTAAACGGGCATCTATAGGTGTTTGGGAAAGGCACATGCACGGCGCCCCCCATGAAGGGGAAGAACCTCCTCCTAGCCGTCAGCTTCGTGGTAGTGAGCGCTAATGACCCGAAGGTCCTTCCGTGGAACCCGGGCACAAACCCGATTATGTAGGGCTTTCCGGGGGAGTGCCATCTGACGGCTTTCAGCGCGCACTCAACAGACTCAGTGCCGGAGTTGCCGAAGAACACCCTCTTAGGGAAGTTCCCTGGGGTGAGCTTGGTTATCCTTTCAGCGTACATCACCTGAAGGTAATTGTAGAAGTCGCAGGAGTTTGTGGATCTAACATGTCCGCTATGTCCTTAATTGCTTTAACAACTTTCGGATGTCTGTGACCCACATTAACGACTGCTATCCCCGACCCGAAGTCAAGGTAGATGTTCCCGTCGACGTCCTTTATCCACACGTAATCGGTCTCAGCAGGAACTAAGGGGGCGGTCCTCGTAAGTGAGGTTGAGAGGAGTTTCTTATCCCTCTCTATCCACTCCCTGGCCTTAGGGCCAGGAGGTTCGACAACTATGCGGGGTTTAGTGACGCTTATACCCATAATTAAGGCACCTTGTTTAGGGACTTTATAGGTAATTTAAATAATTTATTCACGGTATTTAATTAATTAATTAATACGGCCATGATCAATGCCTAGCTAAAGGTTTTCCCCTTAGGGTGATGAAAGGTTTTTCCTTATCTCAAAGGTCTGCAGGAGCTCGCGGGGTTAGTTATGTCTTTCCCGCAGGGACATACGGAGGGTCTGCCCATATACTCCCAAACCTTCCTTAAAGCGTCCTCAGGTATTAGAAGCTCGATCCTCCTGGCTATGGCACACGCTTCTTCCTTAGGTAGGCCAGCCTTAACCAGCATCCACTCCGTCACGCCGTGTCTCCAAAGTATGTGTGTGGCTAAAGCCATCCCCTCCTCTGTGAGGACGTAGTGCCTCCCGTCCTTCCTGACTAGGCCGTCGGAAGCAAGCTTCTTCAGCATTAGGCAGGCAGTGGGCTTAGCGACTCCTAAAGCTTCGCAAACATCCTTTAGGCGTGCCCTCCCTCCATTCTTAGCCAGCGCTGTTAGGTAGTCCGCGTCCCTAACGCTTAATGCCTTACCTCTCATGCCTCACACCCAGGAGGTATGTCAGAGTCACGGCGGCGAGCAATCCCACACCCCCAGACGGCGGTATGTTTAGGGGGGAAGCAAGGAGGTAACCTCCCAGCACGATAGCGACACTAACGAGGTAAGACAGTCTGTACGGGTATATGTACTTTCTGCGCAGCGAGAAAAGCCCGGGAAGAGTCATCACTATATGCGTTAGTAGCACCCCCAACGTCATAGCTAATGATGTCGCCGCCACGGACGCTAGGGTGTAGTAGAGGTACCTGTAGAACCTGACTGAGAGACCCATTGCTTCAGCTCCCTCGGGGTCGAAGGAAATGAATTTGTATTCATACCAGAAAAGGTGGGACAACGGAACCACTATCACTAACGCAATCAGTATCCTGAGGAGATCATTGAGTGTTACGATCGACGACAAGCCGAATACGTAACCCATAGCTTTGCTCACTCCCAGAGGCACCTGAGTCGCAACTAAGTAGGTGAAAATTATTGAGATGGCGACGAATATGCTAACCACGGCTGAAATGGCTGAGTCTTCAGGGACCCCCCTGTTCACAGCCTCGGCGGTTGCTATTGATGCTGTGACCGCGAACAACACAGCCACTATGGAGGGTGATAGAGGAAGCGATGTCGCGGAGCCTAAGTAAACACCGACGAGTGCGCCGGCCAGGACTGAGTGCATCAGCGTTATCCCTAAGAGTATTGACCTGCTGTACGCTAAGGCAGGGCTTATTGACCCTGCTAGTAAACCACCTCCCAGAGCCGTGAGGTATAGGGCTATGGTCATGAAGTCAGCGCTTAACATGGTCCTCACCCAGTATGAGTAGTCCCTCCCTCTCAGTCATGCCGGGGTATATCTTAACGAGGATCTCCCGCCTCAGAACCTCGTTTATCTTGCCGAACGCATAGGTCGCCCTATTGAGTAGCAGTAGGTCCGGCTCCAACGTCATGCAGCTCGGGATTTCATGGGAGGTCATGATTACGTCCGTCCCCCTCCTGACGTGGATCTTCTCAATTAGTTGCATCAACTCGCATCTTGCTTTGAAGTCAAGCATAGAGCCAGGCTCGTCAAGGATTAAAGCCTTAGGCCTTCTTATCAGGGCGCTCGCAATCAATACCCTTTTCTGCTGCCCCCCTGACAGCTGGTTGAAGAACTTCCTCTCATACCCCGCCATATCCACCAACGCAAGCACCTCCCGAACGAGCTCCTTCACCCTGGTCGAGATCAGTCTAGGGGGAGGGAGCTTCGATAGGAGACCCATAGCAACGATCTCCTCCACAGTTACCGGCACTTCCTCGCGGATGTTCATCAGCTGAGGCACGTAAGCAGCCACACTCCTTACCTCCCTCCTCCTTCTCCAAGGGTCAAGCCCGTAAACCCTCACACTCCCAGAGTAGGGCTTCAGAACGCCTACCAACGTGCGGAGTAGGGTGGACTTACCCGCCCCGTTAGGCCCCATAACCACGAGGAAGAACGGTGATTCCAGACTGAAACTCAGGTCTTTGAGTATGGGTTTCCCTCCATACCCAACCGTGAGGCCCTCCACGCGTACGCCACTCATCACTCGCCCACCTCAAAACCTTTGCAGATCGCTTCAATAACGGCCCTTCTCCACTTGAACAACAGGATCACTAAGCCCGCGATAACTATTGCTTCCGCAAGGATCCCTCCCAGCAGTAAGGAAGTACCGAGCTGAAAACCTTCAGGTCCTCCACACGTTCCGGCGTTGAGTGTTTGCAGGGATTGCGCCAGCGCTGAAGGTATTAATTCGGGGGCGTCGACATGGCGAGTTAAGGAAACTATCACGGGGTTGACGCCCAAGTTCCTGAGCTCATCTACGAGCTTCGGATTCTTACTCACTTCCACATCAGTCATGAGAACAGTGGTGACCTCCCCCGTAGTGACAAGTGATTTAAGCCTTCCTAAGTCGGCCTGGGTGGGCTGAACAGAGGGATCGGGAAGTAGTACGTATGTTACATTGAGTTCTAGATCCTTAGCTACGTACTGAAGTATCGGTGACACGAGAGCTACCCTCTGATGACTGAGTTGCGACGTGAGTGTGGATCTATAGGCCTCTAAGAGGTCAACGAAGGCATCAGCCCTGCTCATGAAGTACTGTTGCTTGGATGGGTCAATCCCTGCAAGTGCTGCAGCGACAGCCTTAGCTATGGCTTCCAGCCCGGAATAGCTGAAGAAGTATCCGTGAGGGTTGACTAGCCCTGTCCTCGGATTTTTGAGGAGCGTTAAACCGAACCTCACGTACTCTTCATAGTCAATTATGGTGGCTGTGAAGACCCCGGACTCCCTCAACTCCTTAATCCTGCTCTCGAGTGCGAGATGTGAAGGCCCCGTCATGACTATCAGGTCTGCACTCCTCAACTCCTTAATCAAGTCGGAGTAGGGCGGCTCGTAATCATGAGCATCCACGCCGGGAGGTATAAGTTCCACAACCCTGACCTGACTACCCCCCACAGCCTCAACCACGTGTGCCAAGTAAGGCATGGTGACAGCTACAACTATCTTGCCGCTCTCCGCCGCTGAAACGCCGGCGCCCCCCACCGCCACAAGGGTGAGCAGCACGAGCATTACTGCGTACTGCCTCTGCAACCCTCATCACTGTTTTATGGTATAAAACCCGCTTCTTAAATCTTTGACCTCACCATTTAAGGGGCGGCACTCCATAATCTTATGTGGGGTTCTTCGTGAGATACGTAGGTATAGCTGCTTATTCGGGAGACCCTCCTCAGACGTTGATTTATGCGGCGCAGGAATTCGTGTGGAAGCTGAGGAAACACCTACCCTCCAAAAACACGGTCTTAGTGCTGGGAGGGTATTGGGGCCTCATGCGCGTCATCGTGGATGAAGCCCTCAAAGCAGGGTTTAAGGTGGTTATACTCCCGCCTGAGAGCATGGAGGACGTGTCTTTCCCTGATAACGCCATCGTCATCAGGACTGGCACATCCTTCAGGGTTAGGAGCGTGTTCTTAGTGAGGACGGCAGATGTTCTGGTGGCCTTAGGGGGTGAGGCAGGATCCATTCAGGAGGTAGTCACCGCTTACACTGAAGGTAAGCCCATATACGTATTGGGAGGCACGGGCTTCTCCACCGATAGGGTGAAGTCCTTAGCTCCCTACATAGACAGGAGGATGACGTCAGAGATCCACATAATTAATGACCCCTCAACACTTGCTGAGGCCGTGGCTAAGGAGCTCTTGCGAAGACTTCAGTGAAGGGTTCTCAGCATGAGGAAGTATCTAGCTGTCGATGTGGGGGCAACGAACCTGCGAGTTGGCGTAGTGGGTGATGGGGGCTTCCTCATCAATGAAGTGAGGACTAACACGCCGAGGCAAGGCGGGGAATTAGCGGTCGCTGAGAAAATCGGTGAGCTAGTAAATGACTTGATGGGTGGTGCCCCACTAAGCGAGGAGGTTGAGGCTGCAGGCGTCGGCACCATAGGGCCGCTGAGAATATCCTCAGGTGAAGTGGTGGACACTCCTAACAACCCGCTTAGGAACTTCAAGTTGCTTGAACCTTTGAGGGAG
>JAGHCP010000133.1 GCA_021160415.1 Desulfurococcales archaeon | reverse complement strand
GCGTCAGAAACCCTGAACTCGACGTGTTCAGGCCCTAATTTTTCCCTCCCTTAAAGCTGCTTTCTAAACAACTCTGAAGAAAACCACGTAACCCGTATGCATAACCCCCAGGGTTCTAGGCCTTAGCGCCTCCGGGTCGGCCTGGTACTCCCTCAAAATCACCTCATACACCCTAAGATCGAGGAACGGGCCTGACCTCAAAGCCCTCAAGGACTTCATAACCTGGTTAGCTGAGGGCGTGAAGATCACGGCCGGGGATGAGGGCCTTAAAGCCTTCCTGACCTCCTGAAGAGCCTCCCAAGGGTCGGGGAGGTCCAGGAAAGCCGCGTCCAGACCTGACTCGTCAACCCCCTCCCTAATATCCCTCACTTTAATGTCTACCCTATCGTCAAGCCCTGCGAGCCTAAGGTTCCTAAGGGCGGTTCTGGCGAAGTCCTCCCTAACCTCATACCCAAACACCTTCCCTGAGGCACCCACGTGGTAGGCGAGGGCAGCAGTCATGAAGCCCGTGCCAACGCCTGACTCAAGTACCTTACTGCCGGGCGCTATGGATAGAAGATTAATCACAAAAGAGATGTCCTTCGGGTAGACTACCTGAGTAACCCTCCTGAAGCCCTTCATGAGGATGTCATTCAGGGTGGGCTTGAGGACGTACGCCTCAACACCCGTGGAGAGCTTGACCTTAGACCCCCATGGAAGCCCTAGAACATCATCAGCGTTCAATGACCCCTTGTCGGTGCTGACCCTAACCCCCCTAACCGCTTTGAAGAGTTTTGACCTCCTACTATCTACGTACAGAAGCACTAAGTCACCCTCACGTATCGCGGCTCGGCTCTGGTGACACTCATCACGCTTCAGGAATACCAGCCCTCCTCATCGCCTAACGTTTATTCCTGCATTATAACTTTAAATTAAGGGGGTCAGGTGGGGTGGAGAACAACCCTCCTCACAATGGATAGGTCGCCCCCTCCCGACACCCTAGAAGCCTTAGGAGGGGGTGACCACAGCTCCCTCCTAAGGAGGTCCCGAATCGCGGTCCTGATAACTTCGGACCTGCTTGAGTATCTCCCACCCCTCACGAGTTCGTCGATACCCTCCAAATACAGTTCCGGGACTTTCACAGTGACTAACCTCAAAGCCAACACCATTTCAAGCCTTCCGAAGGCATTAGCTTAAAAGACCACACCCTTCGAGAACTTTTTAAGCCGAACTCACCGAGTGTTTACCGGTGCTTGGAATGGCTGGTGGTAAGAAATTCGGTGCCAGCAAGCCGAAAGGTGAGGGCAAGGAACGCAGAACTATAGCGTTCCAGGAAATGGATGAGAAGTTGCTTAGGAGGGCCGCGAAGACCGCGGAAGGGATGGATGTAATCACGCCGTCAGCGTTTGCCTCCGCCCTCAACATAAGATTATCACTTGCTAGGAAGGTGCTGAGGGAGCTTGCATCCGCAGGCAAGATCGAGATAATAGCTAAGTCGAGATCCACCATAGTCGCGGTACCAATTAAGAAGTGAGACGTAGCGGTGGATCATGAGTGAGAAAGAAAGAGAATGGGGTAAGATCGTTTTATCCATAAAGAACTGCACGGCATGCCCCCTACATAAAACCAGGACGCATCCGGTCCCCGGTGAGGGATCCTTAAACGCGAAGGTCATGTTCATAGGAGAGGCACCTGGAAGGAGGGAGGACGAGACTGGCAGGCCCTTCGTCGGGGCTGCCGGTAAGCTCCTACACGAGTTGCTGAGTCTTGCGGGCCTGAGGAGGGAGGAAGTCTTCATAACGAACGTCGTTAAGTGCAGGCCCCCGAACAACAGAGACCCTACTGAGGAGGAGGTGGAGGCATGCTCCAAACACACCAAGAAAATAATTAAGCTGGTTGACCCTGAAATCATCGTTACTTTGGGGAACCACTCAGGGCGCTACATCGTTGAGGTGGTGGGGGGCGGTGAATGGAGAGGTGTGACGAGGTCTAGGGGGAGACCACTCGAGCTACGAATATTCGGGGCAGTAAGGAAGGTGCTGCCGACATATCACCCGGCAGCCGCCCTCTACAACCCCAGGCTGAGGGCTAAGCTTGAGGAGGACTTCAGGATGCTTAAGAAGTTAATTACCCCTCAAGAAAAGTTAAGTGGGAAGCGACGTAACCTACTGGACTTTCTCGGTAAGGGGTAATGGGTTTGGAGAGTAAGGAAAGGGAGGAACTCGTTAAGTGGGTTGAGGAGAAGATAGCCCAGATCAGATCAGAGCTCAACATGTGGGAGGAATTACTTCGGGCTCTGAAGGGGGAGAAGGACTTCCCCGGTGAGGTCCTACCCTCCGACGTAAGGGTGATAGCCGTTGAAGGCAATGTCCTAGCCAACGTCATCGAAGGGGATGACTTCATCAGGGTCATATTCACTGAGGGTTTCCCGCAGGACAGCGCGCTTGTTAAGTCCTTCCTCCTCAAAATGCTTGAGGATAATAGGAAGGCAGGGTACATCAAAAAGTATGAGGTTGTGGAGAAAAGAGGGTACATAATGGAGCTCCGGCTGCAGGGAGTCACAGCACCTAGTAAGGTCTTGAAGGAACTGGAACTCAGCCTCATGTATGTCTGGAAGAACATGGATGAGGCCTCCGCGTAACTCTGATAAGGCATCCGTACCTTCTTGCCGAGTTCTCTTCATCGGCTCATTAAAGATGGGGGCAAGCCGGCTTTTAAGCAAAGCTAATTGAAGTTTATAAGGAGCTGGCTGAGAGTGTTGTGGGTGGAACGATGTCTGGAAACGACGTGATAGAGTTAGGGCTCGGCATAGTAATGGGTTACAGGAGGGGGACTAACACGCAGTACACGAATCAAGTACTCATCAAGGTTCTGGACACCATAGTGAAGAGGGTGGACAACCTGGTCGGCGCGAAGGTTTCCGTTAAAGACAGGCATGGAAACACGTACACCGGAAAGGTCATTAAGCCCCACGCCCGAGGCAGGAATAACGTGGTAATAGCGACCTTCAAGAGGAACTTGCCGGGACAGACGGTGGGGCTTGAGGCCCGAATATACAGGCTAAAGAAGTGAGGGTGTAGGAACTCACTCCTCACTGATTTTCTTGAGTTGCTTCCTATACATCTCTATGAGTTCCTCAGGCGTTGTTGCGTCTTCCGGCGCCTTATCGTCCCTCCACCTGATGAACCTCGGGAACCTTATGGATAGGCCTACACCTTTCCTCACTGCGTCCCTGCAGCAGCTGTGTTGAGGCGATAGAGTGAGCTCAGCCCCTATCACCTCCGCCACGAAGTGCGGGACAAGCCAAGCGTCAGGAGTCATGACGGAGTCCACCCTCGGATGCTTCTTAGGTATGATGTAGTCCTGGAACATCGCCGTCATCTCCTCTAAGTCCTTGTCCGTAAAGCCCGTGCCGACCTTACACACCGATCTGAACATGTCTGCGTCGGGGTCATACGCAGCCAGAAGCAGGGTGCCGAACCTCCCAGCCCTCCTCCCCTTACCCTTGAAGGCACCAATCACCACTAGGTCGACGGTGTCGGTCATTTCGCG
>JAGHCP010000113.1 GCA_021160415.1 Desulfurococcales archaeon | reverse complement strand
GTTCCTGGGTGTGGGTGACGTGAACGACCTCAGCTGGGGTATGATCCTGCACTACGCCTTCACCTCAGGGGCACTCTCAGCGGGAATGTGGTGGTACTTCGTCCCGCCAGGTCTCTTCATCATGATGCTGACGTTCGCCTTCGTGATGGTCGGGTTTTCACTAGAGGAGATATTCAACCCGAGGCTTAGGACGCTTTAAGTCGGAAGAACTCAAGGTTTTTCCCTTAAAAAATCGGACCTCGACACAGCATGAGTTACTACTAAATACCATCCGCCAATGACGGCCACGTTGAAGAGCTCCAGCACAGCTGTTGAAGGCCAGCTAATAATCGCTGAGAGAAGCAGCCCTAAAACGCCAATCGAAAACGCAGCCACTCCATGTCCCCGCAACCCTATGAGGAAGAATCCAAACCCGTAAACGAAGAACGTCACGTACATCATCAAGAAGTACTCATAGGAGAGCGTCCAGTGGGGAGCCGTGCCTTCAGGGAATAAACCGATCAGCGCTAGGTGGGCCATAGACGTCAGGTAAATCCCTGCAGCCACTAACATGTATGTATCTCTAAACGTTTGAACGAGGCAGTACGTAAATCCCGCCCCCACTAAGGAGGTTATTATGAGCCCCGCGTTGAAAATCCACGCCGTAGGCAGGTTTACCTTACCCATATCGCTTAATGCCCCCTCCCACACATCGAACCACGGATTAGCGAGCATTGCAGCGCCTATCGTTAAGAGCCCGGACACTATGGTCGCTAAACCCAGAAAGCATGCCCTATCCCTCAATTCCAAGCGCCCCACATCGAAAAATTGCTCTACGTTAAAATAAAGACCGGGCAACATCATCCGCCCGTAACGATGTGTGAGATCTCCGCGATGCGTTAGCCGGGAGAAGCTGAACGCCTTGTTGCGGCTTTGTGTTACTTGCATGGTGAGTTCATCTTATAAGGAAAGTTTTTGCGATGAATGCTTAGGAACGTAATGATTTAATAAGGAATTCACGTAGGAAGAAGGAAAAGATTCAGTGATGAGTCATGAGAGTGGGTATAATAGGTGCGGGTAAAATCGGGTCAGCTATAATATCCGGGCTTAACGGATGCTTCCACGAGGACATAGAGATAATTGCAAGCGGGAGAAGTGACTCGACGTTGAGGAACATCGAGAAATTAGGGGGTAGGCCAACCCGAAGCAACACCGAAGTGGTGTCAACCTCTGACCTGATTTTCCTGTCCGTGAAGCCCTACCACTTCCCCACGGTTGTGGCTGACGTCCCGCCTGATGTGTGGGGAGGTAAGACGGTAGTCTCCATAATGGCTGGGGTAAGGCTACGCACGCTGAGGGAGCTGCTTCCGGGGGCGAAGGTATTCAGAGCCATGCCCAACATAAACGCATTGGTTCAGATGTCGGCAACCGCTGTAGCCCCTTCGGAAATGGCGGGGAGTGATGAGGGATTGCTCGTTGGTAAGGCTTTAGCGTGTTTAGGTAGTGTGAGGTGGGTAAGTGAGGAATTGCTTGACGTTTGGACAGGGCTTGTTGGTAGCGGACCCGCATTTCTTGCTGAAGTCATAGACGCTTTGGTTCTGGGTGCCGTCGCCACCGGTATGAGGAGGGATGTCGCATATGAGGCTGTTCTAGACGTCATGCTTGGTACTGCGAAACTGCTTAAGTCTAGGGAAGGCAAGCACCTCTTGGAACTAAGGGATGAGGTCACCACTCCCGCAGGGACAACTATTGAGGGGCTCAAAACCCTTGAAAGGGAGGGGGTTAAGGCCGGCCTGATCGGCGTCGTGGAGGCGGCGGTTAGGAGGTCTAAGGAAATAGGTGAGGAGATCGATACCTCAGTGATGAGGGCCGCTAAGAACGGAGGAAACTAGTTTAAGCCTCCAACCCTTAACATATGTGTGGAACCGTGAAGGCGTTGCCAAATCTCCAAGTCTTAGACGAGGAGGGAAGGAAGGTCAGCGTAAGGGACCTGATTAAGGGGTGGACCATTCTTTACGTATATCCCAAAGATAACACGCCCGGATGCACCACGGAGGCTAAGGAATTCACTGACCTCCTACCCGAGTTCAAGGCTCTGGGCTTTGAAGTCATTGGAGTAAGCAGGGACTCCCCCGATTCCCATAGGAGGTTTAAAGAAAAACACAACTTGAAAGTGAAGCTTGTCAGCGATCCTGAAGCCGAGCTGATTAAGGCGTTAGGTGCGTGGGGTGTTAAGAAGGCCTACGGCAGGAGTTACGAAGGCGTCATCAGGAGTACATACATCGTTAGTCCTTCAGGGAAAGTTGTGTGGGAAGCCAGGAAGGTTCGGGCTAAGGGGCACGCCGCTAAAGTCCTTCAAGTGGTTAAAGAGTTACTTAAAGGAGGCCCTTCTTAACCATCGCTTCACCGATCAACACACCACTCCCTGCTGCCCCCCTAAGCGTGTTGTGTCCTAACACGAAGAACTTAAGCAACCTATCCCCCTCATCAACCCTTACCCTGCCCACAACGACGGACATACCTTCGCCAGCCATCACGTCCAGCCTAGGCTGAGGCCTCCACTCCTCACCCCTAACAACGACCGGGTTCTCAGGCGCGGTGGGGAGGCCCCATCCAGCGATCTCGCCTCTAAATGACTTCAGAACCTTGACAACCTCTGAAGGGTTAACACTCTCATCTAAATCCACGAACACAGACTCCAAGTGCCCATCAAGCACGGGAACCCTCGTGCAGCTTGCTGAGACCCTCACCTCTGAAGGCCTTATCGAGTCCTTGTCTACGAAGCCAAGGATTTTCGCTGACTCGGCCGTGAGCTTCTCCTCCTCCCCCTTAATGAATGGAATTACGTTACACCCAATCATGTATCCCGGCACCCCCCTCAACCCAGCACCTGATATTGCCTGCATAGTAGTCACTGCAACCCTCCTAACCCTGTACACATCGATCAGTGGCTTAAGCGCCAACGTCAAAATAGCCGTGCTACAGTTAGGCACCTTAACAAGCCTGCCTGACCATCCCCTCCTTTTCTGCTTCTCCAGAACCTCGAGGTGACTTACATTCACCTCAGGATTTAGCAAGGGTATGTCGGGTTCTAGCCTCATAGGGCTTGCGTTGGAAACCACCGTAATACCTCCCTTAAGGAGGGATTCCTCCACACCCCACGCCACGGAGGATGGGAGTGCCGAGAAAGCAACCTCGACACCCTCCCTCCTAAGAACTTTCAGGTCGTTGGGAAGCACCTGTAAGTCCTTCACAGCATCAGGCACATCCTCACCTATCACCCACTCAACAACCTCACCGTAGCTCCTACCAACCCTCTTCTCTGACGCCGTGAGAGCTACTAAATCAAACCACGGGTGATTAGCCAGTAGAGACACGAATCTCTGACCAACTAAACCAGTAGCTCCCAGAACTGCGGCCTTAATCCTCATCCCCCAACACCTCAATAATCCTTGAATGTATGGACCTAACCGCTTCCTTAAGGTTTTCAGGGCTCACCGAAAACACGACCGACGGTTTATGGGGTGAGGAGTACAAACCCTTAATACTGAAGCCCCTCTCCGCAGAAGCCTCTACAACCTCCTTAATGACTTCCTCCTTCCTCATTCCCTCACCCACCACAGCAACGTAGTGGAAGCTCCCGAACTTCCTATGCGTGACCAACTTAACCCTACCTGAGGGCTTAACCCTAGCATCGATCCGTGTACCGCTGTCCCACTCACCCACGAAAACCTTAACAAGCGGATGCAGTGACACAGGGTAGAAAGTCCTCGGATGAAGCCTCTTAGCTCCGTAAACCGACGCCTCATGAACCTCGGAGAGACTTAACTCCTTAACCCGCCTAGCCCCAGCAACTATTGAGGGGTCCGCGCTCATGATCCCCGGGACGTCAGTAACTATCCTGACCTCCGGAAGTTTAAGGAGTGCAGCGACGCTCACAGCTGTATAGTCGGACCCTCCCCTACCTAGCGTGGTCACGTAGCCACTAACGGACGTGCCGATGAAGCCCTCCATCACCACCGCGACCCCACTACTTACGAGGGGCTTGACCTTAGACTCTAGAAGACGCTTGGTCTCGTCATACAGTATGGACGCGTTACCGAACCTCCCATCAGTCCTCACAACCTCTAACGAATCAACGCCCTCAGCCTCCACGCCAGAACCTCTCAAGGCCTGCAGAAGTATCTCCTTACTCACCACCTCCCCAACCGAGAGAACGGCATCTACCGTTGAGGGGGTGATGCACCTTGATCCACCCAATAACCTCTCAACAATCCCCAACCGCTTAAGAATCAGTGTTCTCAACCCAGCACCCCCAACCTCGTAAGCCGCATCCCCGTACCTCCTCCTAACTTCGTCGAGAGCTCCCTTCGAACCCCTAGCTGCGGAAAGAAGGAGGTCCGTAACGCCCTTCATCGCTGAAACCACGATGACTCCTCCGCCGCGTCTCTCCAGAAGAGCTTTGATTCTTCTGGCAACCTCGAAGTATGAGGAGGGCGACCTAAGTAGTGACCCTCCTACCTTCACAACCACGCCGGAATCCGAAGGTAATTCATCCTCCACCCGAATTGGTGAGGCACACCTAACACGACATGACACTTGAGCATCACCCCCCAAGCTCCCTCACCCCTTCAGGGACGGGCCTAGCCGCAACGTTCCTTGCCTGAACACCTTCACCGCGGAGGTAGTCCATGAGAACCCCACCAACCCTAACCGCGTCCTCTCTGGATGCGTGGACGCTGAACACGGAAGGACCCGCACCGGATATCTGGAAACCGAGAGCGCCTTCCTTGAGGGCAAGCTCCTTAAGGCTGCGGTAGTGAGGTATGAGTTTCCCGCGGTGAGGCTCAGCTATGAAGTCGACTGACATCGCCCTACCTATTAACGTGGGGTCCCTCCTATGCAGTGCGTGTATAAGTAGGGCGACCGTTGATGCCTGCATGCTAAACACTCTAAGCCCTAACTCCTTGGGGAGAACTGACCGCGCCCTCTTCGTCTTCTCCTCCAGCGGGTTTCCCTCGAATGATATTATCGAGAACCAGATCCCCACATCATCCACTAACTTAACGGGCGTTAACGTCGGCAGATCCACTAACACGAACCCGCCTAGAAGGCTTGCCGCGACGTTATCGTAGTGGGGGGCTCCAGCAATCCACCTCTCCCCCTCACCCGCAAGCCTTACAAGGTCGCTGGCGCTCAGCGAGACTCCTAAAGCTTTAGTTACGGCGTACGCCACCCCCGCAGAAGTAGCACCCGAACTCCCTAACCCCATAGAGGGAGGAACCCCTTTCAATATACGTATACTGACATCGATGCCGCTTAGGTCTAGGTAATTCCGTAAAGCATTAACCACTCCGTAAGCAGCGTTTCCTTCCCCTGAGGGGACTGAATAACCTTCTGACGCGATTCGGACTTCCCCGCTCCCAGGGGCGACCTTGACCTCGACGACGTCCTTGTAGGCATTCACAGCAACTGCAAGGATGTCGAAGCCTGGCCCCAGGTTAGCCATTGTCGAGGGGGACTCAACCTTGATTCTGACGTCATCCCTCAGAAGGGCCTTAGTTAGGAGTTTCGGTGCGTAGTGATGAGTAAGAAGTTTTTCTTTTTGAGGAGACGCGCCCGAATTACCTAAAGCATTTGGCGCATCATGACCACCTTGCCTTACTTTCGGGGGAGCGTCTTTAAATATTTCCCCCCTTAACGGGATCTCGCTAAACATTCTTACTCACCTCCAAAAGACCTCAGATAACTCGTTAACATCACCCCTCAACTCGACGGTGTCTGCTTGATGGTAAACCGCGATGTCCGGATCCTTAAGGGCGTGGCCAGTGGCTACGATCACGACCTTCTCATCAGGCCTTATGATTCCCTCATCAAGGAGCTTCCTTAACCCGGCCAGGGATGCAGCACTCGCCGGCTCAACCCCCACGCCCTCAAGCCTCCCTAACATTCTCTGCGCCTCAAGGATCTCCTCATCCGTAACTGAAGTTATGACGCCCCTGCTCTCCCTTGCGGCTCTCAGAGCCCTCGGCCAGTTCACAGGCCTCCCGATCCTTATCGCAGTCGCCACGGTCTCAGGGTGCTCAACGAAGCGGGGCTTACTTAGACCTTCCTTAAACGCATGTGCTAGGGGTGCAGCTCCAGAAGCTTGAATACCTGCCAGCCTAGGGAGTTCATCGACGAGTCCAACCTTCTTGAGCTCCTTAAACCCCTTCCACAACGCAGATATGTTACCCCCGTTTCCAACGGGAAGCACTACCCAGTCAGGAACCCCTACCTCGTCCGCTATCTCGTAGGCTAACGTCTTCTGGCCTTCAATCCTCCACGGGTTTAGGGAGTTAAGCACGTAAACACCGAAGCTCCTTGAGGCCTGCATCACGGCGCTTAATGCGTCGTCGAAGCTGCCGTTAACCATGATGAGCGTGGCTCCGTGGAGAACGGCCTGCATCAGCTTCCCCTTAGCAACCTTCCCTTTCGGCAGGAAGACGTATGGTTTCAGGCCAGCTCTTGACGCGTAAGCCGCCATGGACGACGACGTGTTACCTGTTGAAGCACACGCTACCGCCTTAGCCCCTAAGTACTTAGCCATCGTAACACCGACGGTCATCCCCCGATCCTTAAAGCTACCGGTCGGGTTAGCACCCTCAAACTTGACGTAACTCTCCCTAACACCTAGGACTTCCTTAATCCTTGAGAACCTTATGAGCGGCGTTCCACCCTCACGCATCGTCACTATCTCCGCATCCCGAGGAACAGGTATTAATTCTCTATACCTCCAAACACCGAAAGGCCTTGACCTGAATAACTCCCAGCTCACTTCAGGGTACTCCCTGAACTCAACCTGCAGAAGCCCACCGCAGGAACAGGTTATTCCGGTGTAGCTTATGGGGTACTCAGAAGAACACTCAATGCATTTTATTACTGCATCCATGTTTGGCGCATGTAAACCACCTAAGCAGGTAGTAGGTTAGGATTAATAAGTTTTATCTCTCTTAATAAGAAATTGAAGAACCTACATCGGCAGACACTCTAAATCCAGGAAGCCTGCTAAGGGCGTCCCTGAAATCCCTCGACCTTAAGGTATCTATGAATGCCTTAACCGACCTTTTACCTAGCTTACCCCTCGGAACCAGAAAGTCGAACCTCTCCCACTTGATGGGGATGAAGTTAAGCCCGTACTGGACAGCGGCCCACTTTATGCATAACCCCACGTCAGCTTCACCGGATGCGACAGCCTTAGCAACCTCTACATGCGTAGCGACTTCCTTATCGAAACCCTTAATCACGTTCTCAAGCCTAATTTCTTGTCGGAACTTCCTCTTCGCTTCCTCACGAAGGATGTGCTCTAAAATAACCCGGGAGCCCGACCCGGCCTGCCGATTAATTAGTTTTAAACCGCTGTTCAAAAGCCTCCCCAACACCTCGTCAGGCCTTAATTCCTGCCTACTAACCCACCCGATTTCCCTCTCATACCCTCTAACAATAACTGCCTTTCCTTCCAGCCAATACTTCTTCAGGTAAGGTACGTTGTACATCCCGCTTTCAGGGTCGAACAGATGTATTCCCGCAACATCCGTCTCCCCCAACATAACGGCCGCTACTCCACCTGCTGAACCAACCCAGGAAAGCTCCACGTCATTGATTCCTTTCTCCTTAAGGAGCCCCGCAAGCAATTCAACCCCTGGGTCGTGGCTACCCATGTAGACCAGCTCTGGAACGGTGAAAGACGCTATTCTTTCAGGTGTGAATTCCCGCCCTGTGAACCTCCTGAAGGCATCAGCGTACTCCTCAAGGATTCTTTCCCCTTCCTGAGTTAGCTGCGTCCCCCCTCCTGCCCCACCTCCTCTCCGACTCCTCACGAGCTTAACGCCGAGAGCCCTCTCCGCCTTACTTAGAGCTTCCCATGCCTTGGAGTAGGGGATCCCTAGGGACTTAGAAGCTGAGAGTATGGATCCGTACCTCTTTATGCATAGGAGGAGTCCTGCGAGCACCTCATCGACCACGTCTCTGCCATCGATCTGAAGGGTAATGCTTACTTTAGCCGTTAATTCCCTCACCATCCGCCCCATGTTAGATACCTCTGAAGCACGTAATTTACTTCACTAACTCCCTCACTTCAGTAAGGTACTGCCTTTACTGAAGCGGCCTTAAACATCAGGTATACCTCAACCCCCTCCTCAATTCTTAGGAGGTCTAGAGAGCTCGGGGTTAGGACAGCCTTCAAAGT
>JAGHCP010000139.1 GCA_021160415.1 Desulfurococcales archaeon | reverse complement strand
GGCTATAGAAGCCCTTAAGAAAATGACTTCACCCAAAGCTAAAGTTATTCGATCCGGAAAACTTGAAGTCGTAGATGCGGAGAATGTCGTACCAGGAGACATCATAGTTCTGTCAGAAGGGGATAGGATACCTGCCGATGCACGCGTCATAGAAGCTAAGAATCTACAGGTTGATGAGTCCCCTCTAACAGGTGAGTCAGTTCCGGTCCCTAAGGACCCGGACGCTGTACTGCCTGAGAACACACCCCCCACCCAGATGAGCAACATGATTTTCATGGGGACCCACGTAGTCGCGGGTAAGGGGAAAGCTGTCGTGGTTAGGACGGGGATGTCCACAGAGATGGGTAAGATAGCTAAGTCCCTAGCCGAGATCAAGGAAGAGAAAACCATTCTCGAACGGGACCTTGATAAGTTAGGGAAGAAGCTGGGTTTAGTTGTCCTAGCCATAAGCGGCGTCATATTCGTGACATCGATAACTTTAGAGAGGTTGGGGGTTATCGACTCATTCATATTGGCCGTCGCGCTCGCAGTTGCTGCCGTACCTGAAAGCCTCCCGGCGGTCGCAACGACGATCCTAGCCCTCGGGGCGTATAGGATGGCTAAAAGAAACGCCGTTGTGCGGGAGCTAGGGGCTATTGAGTCCCTCGGCGCATGCGACGTTATAGCTACCGACAAAACAGGAACGGTGACTAAGGGGGAAATGATGGTTAAGAAGGCATGGATTGCTGGATTCGAGGTGAGCGTTTCTGGCAGTGGCTACGACCCGGCAGGGGAAGTCTCAGGGGAAGGAGTTTCTTGGGACTCACTGGAGAATTTAAGCAAGTACCTCCTCGCACACGTGTCGGAGGACGTCTCACTAGAGAAGGAGGAAGGCAGGTGGATTGTAAGGGGATCACCAACTGAAGGCGCCGCCTTGGTTTTCGCCTTGAAAGTCCTCAGAGGGAGGGAAAGGGCACGTCTACGAACCGTTAAGGTTTACCCGTTCGACCGCTTCAGGAAGAGGAAAACCACGATCCACGAGTTAGGTGATGATGAGCTCCTAGCTGTCTCTTCAGGCGCTCCTGAACTCCTCCTTGAGGTTTCAACGCATTACCTCCTTAAAGGTTCCGTGAAACCCCTCAGCGACGAGGTTAGGAAGGAGATTCTGGGCGTGATCGAGAGATACGCTTCGCAGGGCTTCAGAACCTACGGCATAGCCTGCAAGAAGATGCCTGCTGGTCGCCTGCCCGAGGATCCGAGGGATGTTGAGGTTGATCTCGTCTTCATCGGCGTACTCGGAATAATAGATCCTCCGCGCGAAGGGGTTAAGGAGGCCATAGAGGAGATCAGGAGAGCCGGGGTTAGAGTGATTATGATCACTGGGGACCATAAACTCACAGCTGAAGCTGTGGCTAAAATGATAGGACTGATAGGCGACGGGGGGAAGGTTGTTGAGGGTAAAGACCTGGACGGGCTTAGTGATGAGGACTTCAGGAAGCTAGTTGAGGAAGTGAGTGTTTATGCTCGAGTAACACCCGAGCATAAAAGGAGAATCGTTGAGGCGCTGAAGGCTAACGGGCATGTGGTTGCGATGACGGGGGACGGTGTGAACGACGCTCCAGCACTGAAGGAGGCCGACATAGGTGTTGCTATGGGTGTGAGAGGCACTGACGTGGCTAAGGAGGTAGCTAAGTTAGTGTTGAAGGACGACAACTTCGTCACAATAGTTGAAGCTGTTAAGGAGGGAAGAGTTATATATGAGAACCTTAAGAAGCCCATTAATTACCTTCTTCCCGCAAACATCGGTGAAGTCACTACGATACTGTTTGCTCAGCTCGCAGATCTCCCAACGTCCCTAACCGCCCCTCAACTCCTGTGGATAAACATAACCACTGACTCCCTCCCTGCACTAGCCTTAAGTGCCGAGCCTCCAGAGCCTGACCTCATGAGGAAACCTCCAAGAGGTAAGAAGAGTTCCTTCATAACTAACCGGAAACTCCTCTACTTCACACTGCTGGGCGCCACTATAGGGCTCGTCAACTTGGGGTTATTCATACCTTCACTTAAGTGGCTAGGTGTGAGCGGGGCTAGGACCGTGGTATTCGCTGCGCTGGCTTTCAGCGAGTTCGGGAGGGCCCTCGCATCAAGATCTGAAACCCTGCATTTCTGGTGGAGGCCGTTCAACAGGTGGCTCCCCTTAGCATTGTTTGCGTCAGCAGTGATTCAGCTAGCTGCGATATACTTGCCCTTCTTGAACACGTTCTTTGACGCAGTCCCTCTCCCACCCTCCTTTCTGATACTATCCCTAACTACGGCTATTCCGTTGCTGCTGATAGATGAAGTCAGAAAGACTGCTAAGATTAAGTTATAGCGTTATAACCTCTCTTCACCAGTATAGTAAACGGTGTTTTTGAATGAGCTGCGGAGAAAAGGTTATGAATTATCAACAGATCCCTCCCGAGGAATTAAAGCCTGATTTCGGCGAGAACGCAACGATCCGCTGGCTAATTAAGGAGGATGACGGTGCGAAAGCAGCTGCTATGAGGTACTTCGAGGTAAGGCCTGGCGGTAAGATAAAGCCGCATCACCATCCATGGGAGCACGAGATCTTCGTGGTGAAGGGTGAGGGCAGGCTGAGAATTGGGAGGAAATGGTATGATGTCAGGGCAGGGGACTTCATATATGTGCCACCCAACACTGTGCATGAATACATCAACGCGGGCGAGGAGAGCTTTGAATTCATCTGCGTCATTCCTCTGAAGCCCACTGTTGATGAGGATAAACCTCTAGAATGCTGAACTTCTTTTGCATTGGCTAAAAGCTTATATTTATAGCGATAAATATATGTCACAGTAAATAGGGCTTCCGCCCTAGAACAACGCTTAATAGTTAAGGAGGTGACCACGCATGGTTAGGGCTGTATTATTAGGTGCGGGCTACGTTGGAACCTACCTCGCAGTAGGTC
>JAGHCP010000144.1 GCA_021160415.1 Desulfurococcales archaeon | reverse complement strand
GGAGGGAGGCGTACGCCGCAGTGCTGAGGGAGGGGAGGAAGTTCGGGATCGCGGTCATCACTGTTCTCCAAGACCCGTACTCCGCAGGGGGTTTCATCATGAATAACTCCCCAAGAACGGTGGTGCTGAGGCTTAGGGATGAGGCGAACGTTGCGTTCGTTGCGAGGAACCTAGCCACAGCGACTGGGGTTCCAGCAGGGAGGTTGAGGAAGGCTCTGACAAACCTCAGGGATGGTGAAGCCGTCGTAAGGGTTGGGGAGGAGGTCTACCTGGTGAAGGTTAGACGTTCCTATTAAAGCTTATATTGAGGTTGAGGGTACCATAATAAAGGGTTCGTTTTGGTAACCGAGGAGGAAGCAACAATACCCAGCGAGGAAGAGGAGGTTGAGGAGGAGCAGGCTGAGAAAGCAACTAAGAAGCTAATTGAGGGTGAGGAGGAGAGGCCTGAGGAGGAGGCGCCTGAAGAATACATACCGGCTGAAGAGGAGGTTGAGGCACTGCCCCCAGGTGCGTTCAACGTGAGAGCTATCGAGATAATGGCGGACATCAGCGACCTCATAATGCAGGCGGTTGACGGAGCTATCCCTCTAGATGAGGCTGTTAAGCGGGTGAGTGAGGCGAGGAGTAAGTTGATCGTGAGGGTGAGGCATGCAGGGAGCTCCAAAACCGGGCAGTCTAAGCGAGTGAAGAAAGCTAAGAAGGCATCGAAAAAGAAGAAGTAGTTACTCGGAACCGTACTCGTAGGTCATTCCCAACCCGTCCAGTATTTCCTTAAGCTCCCCCTCAGGGAACCTCTTATCGAACACGACGACCACACGCCCCTCGCCATCCTTTCTGTACAGCCTGAGCTTCTCGACCACCACGTTCCCGTAGATGAGGTCTCTCTCATTCTTCTTAGGGGCTAAGTACTCCTTGAACTTCCGTCTGAGCATATCGTAGAAAACGCTGAAGTTCTTCAGGATCCTTATGGAGTCTTCGAGGTCCTCTGAGGATCTCCCAGAGGCTTTAACAGCTTCAAGAACCTTAAGCGCCTCATCCACCGGGGCGTCCATGTATAGGTACCCGTACAGCGTCTTAACCACCTTAACAGGCAATGAAAGCACCGTTAATACGTGGGTTAGGGGGAAATAAGCACGTGTTCAGTGAAAGCATAATTAAGACTTGGGTCGAATACATTAGTTAGGGTTTGAGAGATGTTCAACCTCAAGTACCCGGACGGCGCAGCGCTAAAGAAGCTCCTCTACGGATCCATAAAACCGCTGAGTGAGGTGCCTATGAAGGTCGATCAGTCATCCCTGACGATCAGGGCGTTAAGTCCTGACAAGAACATAATGGTCGACATCTACATACCCAGCACAGCCTTCGAAACGTATGACGTGACATCCGACACGTTAGTGACTGGGGACAGGGATGAGTTTCTTAAGGCGGTTAGGAGGGGAACTAAGAAGGACGTCGTCAACCTCCGCTACGAGGACGGAGCCGACACCATTCACTACTCACTCATAAACACTAAGACAGGGGCTGAGAGGGCCTACAGAATTAAGGTTCTGGACTTCGGGAAGGAGTTAATTCAGTCCTTAGAGCTCGACCTCCCTGTTAAGGCGCAAATAGCGACTGAGGATCTGAAGAAGCTAGTCAGTGACGCGAGGCTTATAGGTGAGGAGCTGGAGCTCAGGTACTCCGGCGGTAAGCTCATCGCGACCTCAACTTCTGAGGGGAAGGAATTCTCGGAGGTTCTGGAGCAGGATAAACCCTTAATCTCCCTGACGTCCTCCGAGGATGAGGCCTCCGCTAAGTACGACGTCGACCTCCTCAAAAGCGTGGCGCCGAGCCTGGAGATCGCCGACACGGCGTCCCTTGAGTTCGGCTCTGGTTACCCCCTGAAGATCGAGTTAAGAGGGGATGACGGCTCAAGAATTACTGTGTGGGTTGCTCCGAGGGCTTAGCTTTAAAAACGAACTTCATTCTCTGCGGCGAAGGCTCCTTAATGATTAGGCCTTCCCGCACTAAGGATGCGAGCTCCTTCCTCACATCCTCAGGCCTAGCGGCGTACCCGGATGATAGGAGTTTCTTAACCAGTTCCTCGGAGGTTCGAGGTCCGCCCTTCCTCAGCTCAGTAATTAAGGCTTCCCTTAACTGCGGCACTCCTTACTTACCTCCTTTATGGCATCCTCGATTACGTCCATGGCCTTCATAGCTAGTTCCTCGGTTATGACTAGCGGAGGCGCGAACCTAATAGCCGAGAACCCTGCACCTATCACAGCAACACCCCTCTTGTAGGACTTCATGAGTATCTCAGCGAGTTCCTTCTTAGCGTACTCCTTAGTTCTGCGGTCCTTCACGAGCTCAACACCGATCATGAGTCCCTTACCCCTCACATCCCCTACAAGCTCGTAAGTGTCCATCCACTCCTTAGCCCTCCTCATTATGGCTTCCCCGACCTTAGCCGCGTTCTCAAGCAGTCTCTCCTCCCTCACCACCTGAAGCACTGCCTCCCCTGCGGCCAGTGCAACGGGGTTACCTCCGAAGGTGCTGGCATGCGACCCTGGAGGGAGGTCCATAACTTCCTTCCTGCCTGCAACCACACCTAGAGGTATGCCTGAAGCCACTGCCTTAGCCATCGTCACGAGGTCGGGCTCAACTCCCCAGTGCTCTATCGCGAACCACTTCCCCGTGCGGCCCATCCCGGCCTGAACCTCGTCATCCACTAGGAGGATGCCGTTACTGCTCAGAAGTTTCTTAAGCTTCGGGAAGAAGTCATCTGGAGGCACGACATAACCGCCCTCTCCTTGAATAGGCTCTACGAACACTGCCGCGACTTCAGTCGGGTCAACAACCCTCTTGAAGATCCACTCCTCAAGGAACCCTATCGCCGCATCGCCGCATTCCTCTGGAGGGACGTTGAATGGGCATCTATACGGGTAAGGGTAGGGCACGTGAATAACTGCTGGAAGCAGGGGCTGGAAGCCTTTACGCTGCACAGGCTTGCTTGCAGTGAGGGACATAGCTCCTGTTGTCCTACCGTGGAATGCGCCAATGAATGAAATGACGTAAGGCCTCCTACCCTCATTGACCCCCTTCGCTATCTTCATAGCGGCCTCATTAGCTTCCGCACCACTGTTCCCCAAGAAGAACTTAACTCCCCCACTTATCGGCACGACCTTCGACAGCTCCTCAAGATACTCAGGAGCTTCCTCGTAGTAAAAGTCCGTGAGCGAGTAATGAAGGAGCTTATCAGCCTGCCTCTTTATCGCCTCAACGACCTTGGGGTGACCGTGACCCACCCCCATAACCGCTATGCCCGCGTTCATATCTATGAATAAGTTCCCGTCCACATCCTCAATTATCGGTCCGAGCCCTGTCTTAGCCACTAAGGGGTACCACCTAACGAATGACTGCATGAGGAGAGAATGATCCCTCTCAATAACCTCCCTAGCCTTAGGGCCTGGAGGCTCCACCACTATCTTCGGGACAGAGTCCGGAGGGTATTTCTCGTAATAGAACATAAAACATCCCCTAACAATCTACTCGCTACAATATGAAAAACCTTTCTGTTTCAGTGAAAAATGTTCGGCAAGCACAGGTTAATACATCCGCGAAGCAGTAATTACTGGGGTCGGAATTGGTTGACGGGGTCAGTAACCCTGAACTTGAGGTAATTGAGGAGTACGTGATTGAGGGTAGGAAGAGGTTCAGGGTTAGGCTGAAGGGAACTAAAATCATCGTTAACGTTTCCGCATCGTCACCGCATGAGGCAGCAAGTAAGGCGGCTGAACTCCTAGTGAAGCTCGGCATAGTTAAGAAAGGCGCGCGTGGTGGGGCCGCCGGGATTTGAACCCGGGACCACCAGCGCTCCAGGTTCCGCACACCCCAGGCTGGCATCCTAGCCAAGCTAGACGACGGCCCCTCACAACACTCTATCTTGAATTACTTTTAAGGTTTAACTGAACACACACTCATGTAGAGCGGTGGGCGTTATGCGGATATTCACTGCCGTGGAGATCGAGAACCGTGAAACCCTTTCACGCATCATTGAATTTAAGAATAAACTCACCGCCTGCTTCAGAGGTAGGGGGTTGAAGCCTGTTGAGGATGAAAACATCCACATAACGCTGAGGTTCATAGGTGAAGTCAATGACTCGGCTTTACCGGACATAGAGCGATGCGTGAAGAAGGTCTCAACCTATGCGCCATTCGAAATATCTGTGAAGGGCGTGGGGGCATTCCCAAACGTGTCGAGACCGAGGGTAATCTGGGTAGGCATTGAGGAAGGGGGCGAGCTCCTTAAGGCGTTGAGGCAGGCCATGGAGCCTTGTTTAAGGCCTTACGCCAAGCCCGACAGGACGTCCTTCGTCCCCCACATAACTGTCGGGAGGGTTAAGGGACGCCCTGATCCGGGGTGCCTTAAGCAGTTGCTGGAGGAATTCGAGGGCACAGTCTTCGGCAGGTCCTCCGTGACTGAGGTGAAGCTGAAGAGGTCCTTCCTAAGGCCTACAGGCCCTATATACGCTGATGTCCTGACCGTGAGGTTAAGGGGTTGAGGATTGCCGGAACTAGCCACGGTACTGGAGGAGGTGAAGAAGGAGGTCAGGCCTTCCGAGGAGGAGTTAAGGGATGCCTTAACGTTCTACGAAGAACTCAAGGAACACATCAGCGAATCACTTAGGATCAGCAGTCCCTATAGGATCGAGTTGGAGGGCTCGCTGGCTAAAGGAACCGCGTTAAAGGGTGACTTGGACCTCGACGTGTTCGTCCTTATAAGAGATGAAGACCTGAGTAGGGAGGTGCTAATCCAGAACTTCATTAAGCCCTTAGAGCTTGAACTATCGAAACACTACTTGGTTCGGAGGAGGTTCGCCTCACATCCTTACCTACGCGTGAGGAAAGGATCCCTTGAGGCCGACGTGGTGCCTGCGTACTGGGCTAAGGACTTATCTGAGATCAGGACTGCGGTGGATAGAACCCCTTTCCACACTAGGTACGTCGTTAACCATCTCACGGAGAGCATGAAGGATGAGGTAAGGCTCCTTAAGAAGTTCTTTAAAGGGATAGGTGTTTACGGGGCTGAAATAAGGACTCAGGGCTTCTCCGGGTACTTAACCGAGTTACTCATCATTAAGTACGGCTCGTTCACGGAAGCCCTTAAAGCCATGAAGGGTTGGGGGGAGGGAACCGTAGTGGTGGTCGAGAACTGCGGTGAGGACTTAGCGACGCTCAGGCAGTTCTTCCGCGACGACGTCCTCATAGTTCCTGACCCTGTGGATACTAGGCGGAACACCGCGGCGGCAGTCTCCAAGAAATCGCTGACTCTAGCGATCCTTGCGGCCTCCGCATTCCTTAAGGAACCCGACAAGAAGTTCTTCAGCCCTCCGAGAAGGGCCTTAAGCCTTGAACACCTCCGAGAAGAGCTGAGGACGTGGGGCCGGGAATTAGTCATCGTTCTTTACAAGATGAAGGAACCCGTGCCCGACGTTACGTGGGGTGAGCTGAGGAGGGTGTGCAGCCGCGTTCTAAGGAGCCTTGAAGTCTCGGATTACCCTGTGGTGGACTGCGGGACATGGTCCGATGAGGAGAACTTCGCGATGATAGCCTTCGACGTCGTTAACCACGAGAAAATCCCTCCGTTCAGGATCATGAGCGGTCCAAAGAAGGTGGTAGGGGAGCATCTAGTGAGGTTCGTTGAGAAGCACCTAAGGAGCTACGAAGTGGGGCCTTGGGTTGACTTCGAAGGGAGGCTGAAAGCGCTGAAGCCCCGAAGCATCCTCAACGTGGAGGAATACCTACGAAGCAATTCACACGTACTAAGTTGCGGCAGCGGCGAAGTAGTACTCATTACGTCGAACCTTGCTGAACTCCTAAGATACTTGGAGGGTAGGGGGGTAGACAAGGACGCGGTGCTTCAGTGGTTAACAGCTGTCGTGGCTAAGAGGCTCCCATGGCTCTGAGCCTCACCTGAGGCTAGGAGCCTAATATCCAAGTAGCTGCTTAAAGGCGCCTTAACCCTGCCGTGAATCCTTATGTCGTCAAGGGTCGGGGGCTCTAGAACCCTCCCGCAGTGAGGGCATCTCCCCCCAAGCCTCGTGAAGAGCTCCGAAGGTGAGGGAACCCCGAAGCAGTCCTGGCCAACCCTCTCGAACACGTATATCGGTTTACCGCAGCCTTTACACCTGAAAACCACGGGCACTTACTCGATCACCCACCAATTAAGGTATGTAGAAAACCTACATAACAGGCCTACCACTAAATACTGATTCCGTATTACCGTAATACCGAATCCCACGTAATGATCTGGGAAAATAATAGGGATGTATAATAAGATTGTAATACCTATGTCACGCATAAATAATTTAAACACGCGTTGACGAGACCGTTATAACCGGTACGGAGTAATGTGTGGAGGGCATGACTTGAAGGTCCTGGTCTGCGTGACCGGCATGCCTGGAGCAGGCAAGTCAGTCATAGCTAAACACATAGCGGAGGCTTTAGGGGTTGGGCTCATCAGCATGGGAGACGCTATGAGGAGGGAAGCCGTCAGGAGAGGGCTAGGTCTAGATCTCGAGAGTATGATGAAGTTCGCCCTAAGCATCAGGAAAGAGAGGGGTGAGGGAGCCGTAGCTGAGCTGGTGGTTAAGGAGATGGAAAACATGGGGAGTGACGTTGTGGTTGTTGACGGCGTGAGGAGCCTAGCTGAGCTCAACGTGTTTTCCCGGACAGGCAAGGTGGTGGTGGTCGCCGTCCATGCATCGCCTAGGGAGAGGTTCAGGCGCCTAAGGAGTAGGGGGAGGAGGGACGACCCCAGTACTTGGGATGAATTCAGGAGACGAGACATGGATGAACTTAGGATGGGGTTAGGTAACGTGATAGCGTTAGCCGACGTCATGGTTGTGAATGAGGGCACTTCTGAAACCGTTATTAAGGAGGAAGCCCTCCAACGGGTTAGGAGGGCCTTACGGAATGTTCTCTCTGAGGGTTGAGGCGGAAGTCAGGCCGACTGAGGATGCTGGTAAAGTGCTTAAAGCAATAACTAATTTATTCCATGTTGATAAGCACGAACTAATTAAGGAAGGCAGGGCATACCCCTTACTAGTGGCGGAGTCGAACAGAATTAAGTCCCTCTCGAAGCTCCATGAAGTCCTTAGGCAGGATAGAATCTTGGACACAGCTAGGAAGATGTTTGAAAGCGGTGTGCGGGGAGACACGTTGAGGTTCAAACTACATAAGCAAAGCGCTTACGCCGGACACGTATCCTTCATACATACGGACTCGGAATCCCCCTTAGGGCCCATCATTGTTAATGTGAGGTGCGATCGAATCCCCGAATTAATTGATTGGTTAGCCCCCAAGACACGCGGGGGGAGACCCTTATGGGAGAGGCCTCCTCCCGAAGTTCACTGACTCATATCTCCTTAAGCATTTTAGGCAGTAAGTAGACCTTCATAAATTTCCTCGCAAGAAAGCAGCTCTTGAAGACCTTCCTGCATTGCGCGAGCAGGAAACCCGGATCCCTGTACCTCGGCGATGTGTGGTACAGGTACAGCACCTTCGCCTCGGCTTCTGAGGCGATGCCTGCGGCCTCACAAACCGTCGAATGCATGTATTCCTCAGCGATGCGTTGATCCTCACAGGAGAAAGCGGCGTCATGCACCAGCACATCAACACCTGAGCATAGCTTAACGGCTCTCTCCGAAGGCCTTGTGTCGGTCACGTAGCAGAGTGACAGCCCAGGGAAGTAGAGGCGGTAACCAACCGTCGGGACGCTGTGTATGAGCTCCTCGAACGCGACCTTCACACCGCCTAGGTCTAACTCACCCCTTGAACCTATCTCCAAAACCCTCAGCTCGTAGGAGGGTGCGAACATCAAATGCTTAAATGAGTCCAGCAGGAAATCCTTCAAGCCTTTAGGTCCAGCAACAGTTAACGGGGTTTCGGCACCCCCTAAAGACCGCGACTGGATTAAGGGCAGCAACCCCAACACGTGGTCTCCGTGGAGATGCGTGATCAAGACGTGCGTCACTGATGTGACGCTTCTACCTGCATCAAGTAATCTGTGTTGAACCCCCTCACCTGCGTCGAGCAGTATGTGCTTCCTTCCTGATGACACTAGGATTGATGGGAGGTCATCGCTTCCGGGATACGGGCCCGAAGCGCCTAAGAACGTCATCACGACGGGATTCACACCTTC